>JBLHEU010000095.1:0-11556 GCA_047614525.1 Bacteroidia bacterium
TCATATTGCCCTCATCTCCATGAAAGTCATCACCTCCCATCAATCTATCCTCAACACGTTTGAAGTAGGGTAAGCAATGCGCATAATCCCAGTTCTCCAATCCTTTCTCCGCGCCCCACTGTTCGTAATCCATGGCGTTGCCACGAATCCAAATCATACCGTTAATACTGCTTGAACCGCCCATTACTTTGCCTCTAGGTTGAGCAATTCTACGGCCATTCATGTACGGTTCTGGGTCAGAATGATAATCCCAGTTGTAGTTGTCTCCTGTAAGCAGATAGCTCAATGCGGCAGGCATATGTATTCGGAAATCGAGTTTGTAGTCGGGTCTTCCGGCCTCCAATACAAGAACCTTGTTCTTCGGGTCTTCGCTTAGGCGATTGGTAAGAACCGCACCGGCAGTTCCGCCACCTACGATTATGTAGTCATATGTCATAAGCTATTGATTGCATTTGCAAAAACCGCAAAGATGGGAAGCACAAATCGAAAGCCCTAAGCCCTACACGACCAAACTCAAAATCACATCACCCAAAGACGCAGATAAAAACAAAACCCACTTTTCGTCATGCTGAACTTGTTTCAGCATCTTGCTAAAACCTCACACCTAATACCTAACCGTTTTTTAGGGCGTTACCCCAAGCTGCGCAAGGGGTCAGGCTTTCCGCTCATACTCCTCGCTACGCTGTGGGGTAACCGCTTCAATCCTTAACGCGGGCGCTCCTAGCAATCCTTTGTGTTAAGTTAGTTGCGACCTCTTTGTTGTAATCAATTATCTTCGCCAACATTCAGTCAGTTTTGCAAAACATGTGTTGACAGAATTGCGAGGACACAAGAAAAACCGAAGAGATGAGATTAGAAAAGATATTGGGCAATTTGAATTCATTGGAGAAGAATTCATTCATCAAAATCATTGACAGCATAATTGCAAATGGCCCGAAGAATTCAAAAGCCATAGATAAGATTCTTGCGGAGACTGATAAGTCTGGGTTGAAAAACCTTGATAACGTTGTCATTTCCAAGATTTTCAATCTGGTAGAAAATGAATTTTCTCAGCTGATTAGGTCTGAGTTTGTAAATACTTCTTCTCAACTTGACATTCTTACGGACATCGTCACGAGGGATGGAAACTGCATTATGAAACAAGATTGGTTTTCCAGACTTTATGAAACTGAGCTTAAAAATCTTGGGAAAAAGATAAAAGGATTGCAGAAGGATTTAATCGATCCGAAATCTGACCTATCAGAAAATAGAAAAAGAGATTATAGAATTTACAAATCGTGTGTTCATACTGCTTTTCATAATGATATTGAAAACAATAGAGAAGCAAAAATTACAAATGATGAGTTGTCAATCTTATTGACATTATCGCATCAATTAGAACTTTCTCAAGAGGAAACTAAATTGATAAATTACTTGATTTTACCTGCGATAAAGGCAGAAACAGACACGATAGTTTCGGAGCTGAAAAATCTTGGTATTATCTTTTACTCAAAGAAAATAGGTACAATATTCGTTGCCGATGAGATGGTTCGTGTTATTAGAAAGATAAGAGAGAAGGAAATAGCGGATAAATTTTTCAGAAGAATATTAAGATCATTGAGAGAACCTCAAATCAATTTGATAGTCAAAAAGCACAATCTTGACCGGAAGTTGTCTCTTGATCAAAAAATCAAGGAAATAATAAACGAAGGAATTTCATTTTCAGGTGTTTTGTCAACTGACGTTCATAAGGATGGAACCAATATCTCCGACAAGAAAAAATTTCTGAATGATCTTTGGAGTACGAATTTGAATCTTTCACCAGCTCTTAAGGGAACAACTTTAGAGGATAAACTGGAAAATATTGTAGCACATTTTGAGGCAATAGAAAAAGATGATAAAGTTGGAATATCAATTGACGGGTATGAGAAGTTGCTAATTGAACTTGGCGAAACCCTTCCAAAGCTAAATGGTCAGGTAAAAATCGAATTTGAATTACAAGATGAAAATGTACTGAACAGTAATTTGCTTCTTGATTATAATATAAAGCCAAGGGATGTTTTAGATGTTATTCAACCTAAAGAACTGGAGAGGTTCTGTAAGGAAAGAGAGATAAAAACAAGAGGGAATGACATTGAAAATATTCTTGATGCCTATAAAGATTCAGAAAACCTTTATCTCGAAAACTTTGTAAATATTGGGTTCAGAAACTTGAATGCGTTAAAGGAAAATGGAATTACTATAAAAGAAGCGAATCTGGGGCTGAAATTTGAAGATATAACGAAATCAATATTCACTCAGCTAGGATTTAATGTTGATGAAGGATTGAAAAAGGAACTCAACACTAAAAAGGATAAAATCGACATTCTCCTTAATTTGGGAAATAACGAGCTTATTCTAATTGAGTGTAAAACGGTAAAAGAAAGCGGTTACAATAAGTTTAGTTCAGTTTCCCGTCAAATGAAATCATATACTGGCCTTGCAAAATCGAATGATTGTAAAATCATTAAATCATTATTGATTGCGCCTGATTTTAGTGATGATTTTATCAATGAAACGGAACTCGAATATGATTTGAATTTGTCGTTGATAACTGCTGAGTCTTTGCTTAAGATTCTCGAGGGATTTAAGAAGTCAAAGAAACATAAGCAGTTCCCTTACAAGTTGCTGATGAGAGACGTTTTGATAAAGGAAGATAGAATAATTAAGGCCATTGGAAAATAGACTTCTCTAGTAAGTAGAACTATTAGGTTTTGATAGCTATCAAGTTTCCATGCCCAAAAATGTGTGTAGATTTCTCCGCGTTAAGGATTGCAGCGGTTACCCCGCCCTTCGAGAACCTCAGGGCAAGCACGATGAGTACGGAAAGACCAATGAGAACTTTTGCACAGGCGTTTACCGTCTTTACAGCCTTTCTGAGTAGGCATGCGAGTCTGTTCATTGAACAGACCCAGGAGTTTGAGCACAAAGCCTTGTTTTGTTTAACAGCTTCAGCACAAAATGGACGAACATTAACTTAATGTCGCGTGACAAAATGTTAATGACAGTCGACATAGACTCTATGTCACCTCACTTTAAGACAATGACAGTCGACATAGACTCTATGTCACATCACTTTAAGACAATGACAGTCGACATAGACTCTATGTCACCTCACTTTAAGACAATGACAGACGACATGAAGTCTATGTTCGACTACATAGAGGCAAAGTGATATGACAAAATGTTAATGTCATGTAACAAAACCTTTAGTTGATACGACATGAAGGCAATGTACGATGACATAAGGTTGAAAACATAGGCTATTGGAGAGGCGCACCGCGTTAGGGATTGCAGCGGTTACCCCGTAGCGTAGCGAGCAGTATGAGCGGAAAGCCTGACCGCCACCTGAAGGTTTCGCCCTTCGCTACTTTCCGATAAAAATCGAAAAACTCAGGATGACTTCAACCAAGATTGCATGGCGGTAACGCCCTTAAAAAAGCTATGAGGTATTAGGCGTGAGGTTTTAGGGAGAAGACTTCTCGATACGCCACGCTATGGCGTGGCACTCGAAGTAACAGCGGTTGTTTTTCTCCGCGTCTTTGCGACTCTGCGTGAGACTGTTTTCTAATTTCACCACCATGAATAAAAAGGTAACCGCATTTACAAACGATGCTTTAGGGGATTTAGATGCTACTGGTGTAGCCGAGGCAATAGCTAAGAGAGAGGTCAGCGTTCAGGAAGTAACGGAAGCTGCCATTCAACGGGCTGAAAAGGTAAATCCTGACTTAGACGCTATTAAGGTGAAGACGTATGATGATGCACGTCAATATGACCAAATCAAAAAGGGTGGAGCTTTTTATGGCGTGCCTTCGTTTATTAAAGACAACGACAATATCAAAGGCTATCCAACCCAGATGGGGACGGGTGCTTTTAAATCTAAAATCGCCAAGAGCAACGGCAAGTTTGTTAATCAGTTTCTGAGCAGCGGAGTCAATTACTTGGGAAAGACCACGCTACCCGAATTTGGTTTGCTGTGTAGCACAGAAAACCCAAAGCTTAATGTGACAAGAAACCCATGGAACACGGATTACACAACAGGTGGTTCATCGTCTGGGTCGGCTGCGCTGGTAGCTAGCGGAGCAGTTCCAATAGCTACGGCTAATGATGGCGCTGGGTCTATTCGTATTCCTGCTGCTATTTGTGGTTTGGTTGGTTTAAAACCCACCAGAAATCGTGTGTACGGTATGGATGGTGCCGAATTGATGCCGATTCAAATCGTTCATCAAGGAGTCTTAACCAGGTCGGTAAGAGATACGGCCTTGTTTCTTTCCGAATCAGAGAAGTTCAATCACAATTCGCGCCTTCCCAAATTAGGGCACGTTACTAGCCCAAACAAAAAGCGACTTAAAATTGCGTTTATCGAAAATCGTCCAGAAGGGAAAATGGGAAGGCAAGGCGATGAAACCTACCAACTGCAATTGGAAACAGCCAAGTTGCTAGAAGGTCTGGGGCACACAGTGGAACAAATTCCACTACCTATAGATGCCGATTCGATGATTGGTGACTTCTTGAATTACTATGGCTTTTTGGCCTATATGACCAGTCATTGGGGGCGATTGGTAGTTCAAAAAAAAGTAGACAAGTCGCTACTAGAACCGTTTACCCTTGGTTTGGCGAAACGATTTAAAGCCAATGCGTTTAACCTTCCTAAAAGCATTAAAGCATTGCGTAAAATGGGAAACGTGTGTAGCGCCCTTTTCAACCAGTACGACATTATTATGACTCCCGTTCTGGCACACAGAACACCTAAAATCGGACACTTTTCGCCTGAGCTAAAGTTTGATGAAGTGAGCAAAAATGCAGTTGAATTTGCCACCTACACAGGATTGCAAAACATTACTGGAGAGCCAGCTATTTCCTTACCAATGGGACTTGACTCTAACGGAATGCCATTAGGAGTTCAGTTTGCTGCACCTTTTGGCGAAGACAAACGTCTGCTAGAGTTAGCCTACGAACTTGAAGAAGCCAAAGGGTGGCCGAGCATGTTTGCTGGATAGACTAGTTGTCTCCAACAATACCAAGCTTAGTATTCGCCTTGGCAATCTTCTTATCAGCTCCTTTTATCCGCTTCTTAAGGTATTTCACAGAAGCCTTGCGAATGTCATTACCTTAAGAATTGCATAATTCCTTTTTCAGATATTCTGAATACGATTCTAATACTGCCTTCTGAAAGCGAAGTAGACTTTTAGATAATTCACTCTTTTCTTCCTTGGTGATCTTACTCATATTGCTTCATATTCGTTTAGAATACCGAAAACAAAAGGTTTATATCGAAACTCATTATTATTAAAAGTATAAAAGTGTTAGCTGTTGATTAACAGATGGTTTTGACTTTGGTCAGTCGATTTTCGATATACTTGGCTTTAGAATGAAAAAGAATCTTAAGATTGTGGTCAGGGGAAAAGTGCAAGGGGTGTTCTTTAGACGAGACACTCAAATTGAAGCACAAAAGCTTGATGTAAAAGGAACAGTAGCCAATCAAAAGGATGGTTCTGTAATTATTGCAGCAGAAGCTGAAGAGAATATTCTAACCGAATTTGTTGCTTGGTGCAACAACGGATCTAAACTAGCTATGGTAACCGAAGTTGTAACTACCGCTGGTAAAACTCAAGGTTTCACAACCTTTGAAGTACTTGCAGAACCATCTGACTTTCTATCGTGAACATATTCAGCACCGGATTAACTGAGAAATTATCAAAGGCTAATCCAGCTGTTTTCTCATTTTACGCCATTGTTGCTGCATTTTCCACATACTTCTGCATGTATGCGTTCCGCAAGCCCGTTGCGGCTACTTCTTACGATGACATCTTTTTGTGGGGAATGGGCATTAAAACCGTCTTCATTATCAGCCAAACTATTGGCTACACCATTTCTAAATTCTCAGGAATAAAGGTTATTTCTGAGATGAAAGGAAGCAAGCGTGCTCTGAGCATTCTTGGGCTCATTGGTATGGCCGAAGTCATGTTACTCGGGTTTGCCATGGCTCCAGAATTCATCAAACCCGTGTTCATTCTTTTCAACGGATTGGCTTTAGGGCTTATCTGGGGATTAGTATTCAGTTTCTTAGAAGGAAGAACCAACACAGAGCTTTTAGGTGCTGGTTTAAGCGTAAGTTTTGTAGTTGCATCTGGCTGGACAAAATCTGCTGGTGCCTACTTCCTAAGCATCGGAGTTCCCGAATTCTGGATGCCATTTGTTACTGGCTTAGCGTTTGCAACACCCCTACTCGTTTCCGTTTGGTTGTTGGGTCACATTCCACCACCAAGCAAAGCTGATGAAGCCGCTAGAACTAAGCGAGCTCCAATGGATGCCAAAGCGAGAATGCAGTTCTTTAAAACCTTTAGTGTTGGAATTGTACTGTTGGTTTTAGTGTACATGATGCTTACAGCATTCAGAGATTTCAGAGATAATTTTATGGCTGATATTCTTTCCGAACATATGGATACTATTTCCATAGACTTCGGAACAATTGAAACCTACGTTGCGCTAGTGCTTTTGGGAATTGTGGGCTCCATGATGCTGATTAAGAATAACCTCACTGCCCTTATTGTTAATCACGTGCTCATTATTGCAGGATTTCTAATGGTTGGATTAGCCACTTGGTTATTTCAATCAGAGATGATTTCTCCAAACGCTTGGATGGTTTTAACTGGCGTTGGTGGTTACATGGGATATATCCCCTTCAATTGCCTGTTGTTTGAGCGATTGATTGCCACATTCCGATACGTAAGCAACGCTGGTTTCTTAATCTACGTAGCAGACGCATTTGGATACACGGCCGCTATTGGAATCATGCTATACAAAGACTCCTTTGCTTTAGATGGTACTTGGACGGAATTCTTTACGGATGCAAGTTGGATTATGATGGTTGCCGGAACTATACTAACTATAGTATCGCTGATTTACTTCGTTCAGAAGAAACGCAAGTGGACTCCGACAGCTTCATAAAGCTGATAATCACATCTTATTTGTGACGGGATTACCAACGTTGAA
Organism: Bacteroidia bacterium; assembly: GCA_047614525.1. GTDB lineage: Bacteria > Bacteroidota > Bacteroidia > UBA10329 > UBA10329 > UBA10329. The sequence goes on from JBLHEU010000095.1 coordinate 7,015, forward strand.
AACGCCAGAATCTCCATAATCTTTACTTGGGTCGCGCTCCACATCTGGCGGGAAAACCGCTCGTTTCTCTTGGTAATATTCTTCGCGATAACTTCCTTCGGAAGCACGATTATAAGTGATATAAAGAGCACGCCTTGGTCTATCGCTCACGTTAGCATCCGATTTATGCGGGATGTAAGAGTCGAACAAAACAATATCGCCTGGTTCGGTTGTTACATGTTCCCAGTTCAAAGTTTCCGCGTACGCAGAATCTACCGTTGCATCGGGTGCAGTTGGCAACATGCCTTTATCGTGCATCCCTGGAGCCATCTGTAAACAGCCGTTATCAGGATTGGAAGCATCGATACTCACCATCAGCGTAACGTGAAACGTTTGGCCAAATGAAGTAAATGCTGGCGCGTCTTGGTGCGGAAGAAATCCATTTCCACCAGGAAGTTTGAAGTTGATTTTCTCCTTGAACAACACGGCTGGTTCAGCCATCAATTCAGATAAAACGCCAATGAGTTTCTTTCCTCTCAACAAATCATCAAATCCATCGTGGAATTGAAGAAAGTTTTCCACTCTGAAAAGTTGTCTGACACTTGGATCTGAAGCAGGATTTTCAAAGTATTTCATCCATTTACCAGCGGTTTCCGGTCTGTATTCAAGATCTTCTACCCATTCAACAAGTTCAGCTTTCTGACTGTCAGTAAAATAATCCTTAATGATAAGGTAACCGTTGCCCTTCCAAAATTGAAGTTGAGATTCGGTGAGATATTGCATGATGATATTTAGAATTTTAAGATTGAATCAGGTTCTGTTGTAAGTGTGCCTTGGCTTTCTCTTTGTAGCGCTCAAGGTCTGGCAATGGCTTGTTCTCAGCCTTAGCCAGCTCATCCCAAGCACGCACTTTAATTATTTCTTTGAAATAAGGGTCAGCTTCAAACCTGCTAACTTCCTCTTCAGACATTGGTCCTCCTTGAAATTCAAGCGTTTTAGCAGATGCCTCAGACAACTTAGCGTGATAGCCCGCTTTAGCAGCGCACAAGTACCGTTTGGCTTCTACATGACTCTCAACCAATCGAGCAATTTTCTCTGAAAAACCTCTATCCCGAAGATAGTCTGCTCCTACTTTATCGTGTGCAATATGACCAAGCCCATCCATATCATGTTCAGAATCATATTCAGCACAAAAATGCCCGATATCATGAAATAACGCTCCTAGAATTACCTCATCATCATTGCCCTGTTCTTCAGCGTATTCTGCCGCTTGGCACATGTGCTCTAACTGCGTCACGTTTTCACCAATGTAATCGGCCTTGCCACTGTTGCAAATCATCTCAAATAGATTTTCAACCGTTTTATCTACATCCTTAGTCATGGATTATTTCTGGTTTAATGAAAGAGGCACTTTGATGTAAACCCCAAACTCTTTTACAAAATTACAGACAATACACGCATGAACGGCTCCTTGCTTGTCCAGAAAAACCTGCGAATCTGCTACTGGAAACAATGGCTGATGCCAGGTTCCTGCGTTAATGTACACTCCTTTTCTCCCGTCAAAATAATACGCTTTGAAATCCTCAGCATTAATGTCATCTCCAGCCTCGGCTAAAAGAGCAATAAAAGGCTTGTTATCAATAGGATAGAATATCTGTCCTCCATCTGGGTGATAATTGGCCTCGAACGTAAGCAAGAAGTCTGTTTGTTCACGCTGTTTGTCTTCCGAAGCTCGAGTCGGGTCGCAGGACCAACCGATTACATACTTACCATCAACCGCGTGGTTATGCGCTTTTAATAACTCACCATCCCAGTGCATTTCAAAGTCTCCTTCGGTAATTCCACCGCCTATACCCGTTCCTTTTAACACAGGTCGATGCCCTTCTTGCGGCCATTGCACAATTTGCACATCAACCGCATCAAAATCATCTACTAAGAACCCAAGACTTCCTAGAGAATGGTCTGAAGCAGGTTCAATTACAGCAGTATAAACACCAACCTCTTCTAAAGACTTAGGTGTAAACTCCAGCGTTCCTAAGATGGTTTCTTCCAATTCTGACATAGTCTTTGCTACTTTTTACATCTAGTTTCAAAGAAACTAAAGTTAGAGACAATCAAGAAAAGAGTGAAGTCATTTGTTGTTATCAAATCACGAACAAAAAACCTAATCAGTCCCAGATAAATTCTTTATTCAAATTCTTGGCAACAAACCCGACCAATTGATTGTTTTTTCACCTCATGGTATTGTAGAGGTATCTAAAGAATTACTTTAACCATCCGATGAACGGAATTCAATTCAACCTTAGCAAGGGTTTCATTTTTAGTAAGCACAACCCAAAGGAAGTTGAGCCTTTTGAACGTGTTTTCGGCATTTTCAAAGAGTTGCTTACGCATACATCTGGAGATATTGAAGAAGCATTTGAGTGGCTGAATACACTGGATAAGGAGTACAGCATTTTCAATGAGGATTACACGCTAGCAGATTTTGAAGAAGACCTTAAAAAGCGCGGTTACATACGGGAAGAAATTGACCCTGAAGATGGAAATACTGGCAAAGGCAAAGGCAAGAAGCTTTTAACCTCAAAGCTGGAATCGGCCTTAAGAGAATACGCTCTTGACCAGATTTTTGGTAAACTCCGAAAAAGCGGTTTGGGAAACCACAGGACAAGTAAATCTGGGAAAGGAGATGAGAATGATGGAGAGTTAAGAGCTTTCAGGTACGGTGATGATCTTTCTCAAATCAATCTCACGGAGAGCTTGAAAAATGCTCAAGTAAATCATGGAATTAATGACCTTAAAATAACGGAAGACGACCTTATGGTTGATGAGTCTAAGCACAAAGCTCAGATGAGTACGGTGCTTATGATTGACATAAGTCATTCTATGATTTTGTATGGCGAAGACAGGATTACTCCTGCTAAGAAGGTTGCCATGGCGTTGGTAGAGCTCATTCATCGAAAATACCCGAAAGACACCATCGACATTATTGTTTTTGGAAATGAGGCTTGGCCAATTAAAGTAAAAGATTTGCCTTACCTAAAAGTTGGCCCGTACCACACCAATACGGTTGCCGGCTTGGAGTTGGCCATGGATATTCTGAGAAGAAAACGGAATACCAACAAGCAAATTTTCATGATTACAGATGGTAAGCCCAGCTGTGTTCAAATGCCAAACGGTGAAATGTATTTTAATAGTAATGGTTTGGATGAAATGATTGTGTCTAAGTGTCTGAACAAGGCCGCACAAGCACGAAAATTGAAAATTCCGATTACAACTTTCATGATTGCATCAGACCCGTATTTACGCCAATTTATAGAGCTATTTACAGCGCAGAATAAGGGAAAAGCATTCTTAACTGGTTTGAAAGGACTGGGCCAAATGATATTTGAAGATTACGAGAAGAATAGAATTAAAAGGATTTAAGATGAAGCAGGAAATAACTTTTGGAGAACTAAAAAAGTCGGGCTACGCTGAGCGCAGTATCAGCCATGAATTGAAGGAAAATTTAATTGCAAGGATTAAACAAAATGAACCTGCGTTTGAAGGACTTTGGGGTTATGACGATACGGTTGTGCCGCAACTCAAAAAGGCCATTTTAGCAGGTCATCACATCAATTTACTAGGCTTACGGGGACAAGCTAAAACTAGGATTGCTCGTAATATGGTTAACCTGTTGGATGAATACATGCCAATTGTGAAGGGCTCAGAAATTAATGATAGCCCCTACTCTCCTATTTCAAAATTTGCAAAAGACACCTTAGATGAATTTGGTGATAAGACCCCGATTTCTTGGGTTCATCGCTCTGATCGTTTCTTTGAAAAGTTAGCTACGCCAGATGTAAACGTTTCCGACCTTATTGGAGACATCGACCCAATTAAAGCGGCTACCCTAAAGCTGCCTTATTCTGATGAACGCGTGTTGCATTATGGAATGATTCCAAGAGCAAACCGTTGCATTTTTGTTTTGAACGAATTGCCAGATTTACAAGCTAGAATTCAGGTTTCGTTGTTCAATATTTTGCAAGAAGGTGATATTCAGATTAGAGGCTTTCAGTTAAGAATGCCATTAGATATTCAGTTCATTTTTACAGCAAACCCTGAAGATTATACTAACCGTGGAAGTATTGTAACTCCGCTCAAGGATAGAATCGGTTCTCAGATTTTCACACATTATCCAAAAACCATTGAACTCGCTAAGAGAATCACTTCTCAAGAGGCTAAGATTTCTAGTGCCGATAAAGCGAATATTGAAGTGCCTGAACTCGCAAAAGACCTTTTAGAGCAGGTAGCATTTGAAGCACGCGCCAGCGAATTTGTAGATGCTAAAAGTGGCGTAAGCGCTAGACTTACCATCAGCGCAATGGAAAATCTAATTGCTGCTGCAAACCTTCGTTTGATTGAAACCGGTGAAGAGAAAACAACCGTACGTTTAGTGGATTTTGCTTCTATTATTCCTTCTATTACAGGAAAGATTGAATTGGTTTATGAAGGAGAGCAAGAAGGCGCTAGCGAAGTAGCAAAGCTTCTGATTGACCAAGCTGTAACCACAGAGTTTGAAAAGCG
>JBLHEU010000096.1:0-11482 GCA_047614525.1 Bacteroidia bacterium
TTGCAGTTGGTCCAACCAATCCTTTTGTAACCAATTCTCTTGTTGATGGAGAATCAATAGTGGCTACTGGAACAGATGGAAATAACTGTACGGCAACAAGTAATATCATCAACCCAATTGTAAATCCGGGACCAACAATCTTGTTAATTGTGGATGATGCTGATACAACCATTTGTGTTGGCGAGAGTCTTTCATTCTTTGCTTCTGGAGCGCTTACGTACGAGTTCTTTGTAGATGGGGCTTCCCAAGGAGCAGCAAGTTCTACAACAGTATTTGTTTCATCAACATTAACAGACGGACAAGTAGTTACAGTTGTTGGAACAGACGCTAACCAATGTGATGTTGAAAGTCCTGGAATAACCGTAACCGTGAGCGTTAGCCCTACGGTTTCAATCATAACTACTTCAGATCCTACTTCTTGCGGAGCAACAGATGGGGCCATTACCGCAGAAGCAACAGGTGGCACTCCTGCATATACATACGATTGGAGTAACGGTGGTACAGGACCAACTTTAGCATTCCTAAATGCAGGTAATTATTTTGTTGAAGTAACAGACAATGCTGGATGTACGGCTGCAATAAGCGCATCGTTGAGTGATGTGGGTTCAAGCCCGGTTACCTTAACCAACTCAGCAACAAACAACACGGTTTGCGGAGGCGAGTCTGTTTCGTTTGAAGCAACGGGAGCAGTTACCTATGTGTTCTTCGTAAACGGAGAGCAGATATCTACGACCAACCCTTTTGTAACAGACACTTTGATGGATGGAGACATCATTGCAGTAATGGGACTTGATACTCAGCTTTGTTCTGCCACAAGTATTCCCGTTACGTTTATCGTTCATCCTGAAATACAAATTGGTATCGTATCTCAACTTAATCCAACTGCTTGCGGAGCGGCAGATGGAGAAGCCAATACCATTACAATTGGAGGTGTTCCAACTTACAATTATCTCTGGACTGATGGTCAAACCACAGCAAATGCAGTTGGTTTAGCTGCAGGTGCCTATTCAGTTACAGTTACCGATGCAAATGGTTGTCAGTCTTCTGATGCTGTTGCGTTAAGTGATCCGGGCGGTCTTACTGTGTCAATGTCAGCATCTCCTTCAGACCTAACTATTTGTCAAGGAATATCTGTTGAGTTTACAGCTTCTGGGGCAGACACGTACGAGTTCTTTGTTGATGGAAACTCTGTTGGTTCTGCCAATCCATATACCAATTCAACACTTGTTGATGGACAAACCGTGGTAGTGGCAGGAACCGATGCTAATAACTGTACAGCAACCAGCCCTGGGTTTACATACACCGTACTTCCTTTGCCTTCTTTGTCATTCACTTTACCCGCCACAGCATGTTCAAATGATGATGCGCTAGTCCTTTCTGGTGGCTCACCTGCTGGAGGATCCTACACCGTTGTTTATAGTGGTACACCAATTGTTGGAGATTTATTCTTCCCAGATTTGGCAGGACCAGGAGCCATTAATGTAGATTACACATACGAAGAAAATGGATGTTCATCCACCATGTCTGATGATTATATCGTGCTGCAAGCGCCAGAAATTGATCTAGGAAATGACACCTCGGTATGTGGTATTACACTAGATGCAGGTCCGGGATATGCGGATTACGATTGGAGTAACGGAAGCACAATGCAATCTATTGAACCGGATGTAACTGCGGCTTATGAGGTAATTGTTGAAGACGCTAACGGATGTTTCGGGTCTGACGAAATTGTGGTTACCATCAATCCAATTACTGCGCCTACAGTTACGCCAAACGGACCGATTGAATTCTGCATTGGTGATTCGGTAACCTTTACAGCAGACCCAGGCTATGTTTCCTACTTGTGGTCTAATGGAGCCATTACAGAAACAGTAACTATTTACACCTCAGACACTATTGAAGTAACTGTAACCAACGCATTTGGTTGCGAGTCCACTGCGGAGGTTATTGCAATAATGAACGAACCTCAGCCAGGTGCTGTTGTTACTGCCGATGGCCCGCTAGAATTCTGTGTTGGCGATGATGTTCATCTAGACGCTGGATCAGGATATGCTTCTTATTTATGGAGCCACGGTTCAACAACTCAGGTAGTTACCATTACCGAAACAGGAGAATACACCATAATTGTTTTAGACGGAAACGGTTGTATTGATAGCTCAATGGTAGCAGACCCAGTTCAGGTTACGGTTTGGGATCCAGAGCCACTAGTGCTTGAGAACGGAGACCAACTCTCTGTTTCTAATGCCGGTGATTTTGTAACCTTCCAGTGGTTCTTTAATGGAGACACAATTGTAGGTGCCACCACAGATTCATATGACATTGCAGGTAAGGGAAGCGGTAACTACCACGTATGCGTTACCGATTTTGAAGGTTGTCATGGTTGTTCATTCAACTTTGAGATGACTTGCTGTGTAGGAATAGAAGAAGCCTTATTTGATGGCGATGTAAACGTTTATCCAAATCCGAATGATGGACAGTTTACACTAGAAGTTGAGATGCAACGCTCCATGGATATGCGTGTTGGATTGTACGACATGGTAGGCAAGCAAGTATGGTTAGACCAAGACTTGGGTAATCAAACCAGCCTGCGTAAGCAGTACGATTTATCAGCTATACCAGATGGCGTATACTTCTTACGAATACATGCTGATGACCAAATGACGCTTCAAAAGCTAATCAAACAACGGTAATCACAATACTATAGCAAACAAAAAAGCCTCGCATTTGCGGGGCTTTTTTGTTTGAAGTTAATTTCGATTACCCCCTCAAATGATAACTCTTAGGCTGAACAAACGTTCTAATTCCAGCATGAGATAACGTAGAACCGAGGCCAGAACTTCCGCGGCCGCTCCAAGGAATATTTGGGCTTACACGGTCGCAACAATTCCAGTAAACCGTACCAGAATTAAGTTGTTGCATCAATTCTAATGCACGGTTTTCATCCGTTGTAAAAACAGCAGATGTAAGGCCGTAAGGCGTATCCAACATCAGCTCAATAGCCTCAGTATCACCCTTCACTTTCTGCATGCCAATGATAGGCCCGAAACTTTCGTCCATCATTACTTTCATAGAATGGTTAACGTTTGAAAGAACTGTTGGATTAAAGTAAAATCCTTTTTGGTCAGCGCGTTTTCCACCTAAAAGAAGGTTGGCACCTTTTGCCGTAGCATCGGCTACTTGGTCAGCCAAAATATCCATCTGCTGAGGTCGTGTAAGCGAACCCAAGAAAGTTCCTTCTACCGTAGGGTCGCCCATTTTCATTTGCTTGGCTTCTGCCACAAAAGCCTCCACGTATGCGTCATAAATATTCTCATGCACGTAAATGCGTTCAACCGCACAACAGCTTTGTCCGTTGTTGTAAAACGCCCCTTCAACTCCGTTAGCGGCCGCAGATTTCACATCCACATCTTCGCAAACGTACATCGGGTCTTTTCCGCCTAATTCTAGGCCAATTGGCACAAGTTTCCCAGCAACTCGCTCCGCAATATATTTCCCGGTAGCGTAAGAACCTGTAAAGAAGTACCCGTCAAGCGGAAGATTCAAAAGTGCTTCTCCTGCACCTTTTGCACCAACAACAACTTGAAAAACATCCTTAGGAACGCCAGCCTGCCAAAGCATTTCAGCCATGTTTATTCCTGTTAATGTGCTGTATTCTGATGGCTTGTACAGAACTGCATTACCACCAATCAGCGCAGGAATGAAAACATTCATTCCAACCAATATCGGATAATTCCATGCTGAGATGTTGGCAATTACACCTAAAGGTTCGTACGTGACTTTCTCTCTCGTTGCACCTTCAGAAACGACCCATTCTTCAGCCAAATATTTCACGCTGTTCTCCACGAAATATTCACTTCTGCCAATTCCTCCGCTAATTTCTCCCTTTGCTTGACCGAAAGGTTTTCCAACTTCAGCAGTCATATCGGATGCAATCTTATCTGCGTTCGCAATCATAAGTTGGTTGAACTTAGCTATGCAAGCAATGCGCTCCGTTAGTGGAGTTTTAGCCCAAGCCTTTTGAGCGATTTTAGCTGTTTCGTATTTGCTTTGAATTGATGCCGAATTGTCTTCTGCAACTTCCTTGATTAACGCCTCTGTAGCTGGATTTACAATTTTCATTTACTGTTTTTTGCGAAGGATAAAAAGGTGTCAATAATTTTAAATGGGTCGATAAGTTTATCGCCCAGTGTATGGAAAAATTCTGGATGCCATTGAACGCCCATCACTTTCCCAGGCTCGGCACTTTCGTGTATAAAAGCTTCAATAATTCCATCTTCCGATGAATAAGCTTGTGGCAATAAACCTTTGCCAAGGTCTTTTACTGCTTGATGATGAACCGAATTTACCATCGGATTCTGCTCGCTAGCATAAAGCTTTTCAAACAAGCTTCCGGCTTCAAATCGTATTGCATGATGAACACGGTCATATTCCTTGGCATCGCGATGCATTTTGCTTTCTGGACGCTGCGTTTCAAGATCCTGAAAAAGTGTTCCGCCATAAAAAGCATTCATAATCTGAAATCCTCGGCAAATACCAAGAACAGGTTTGTCTGCCTTTCTAAAAAGGTCCGTGAGTTCTAGTTCGTATTCATCCCGAATTCCATCTCCCAGCCATTTCCCAATTGGAGTTTCTCCATAAGATTGAGGTGCAAGATCAGAACCTCCTTGTAGCACCAAGCCATCCATTTCTTCAATCATCGCCAGCTTTTCTGCTTTCGGCAATTCAGGAATTAGAATGGGCATTACACCTGGACGAGCAATGTAGGCCGCCATATCGTTTTCGATGTACGAAAGCGTTTTCGGCCCAAAGGTTGCTCTATCCAAATCTGGATGGAAAAAGCACGCGGAAACTCCAATTTTAATCATGTTGTAAAGATAAAGCGGCAATACGTTCGTGCTGGTTCCGTTCGTTAACTTTATCCACCATTGCGCCTCATTACTTACATATTGCTTTTGGTTTTTCCACTTACGCTTTCTGCGCAGAAAGTAAAATGGGAAAACACCACTGTTAATTTTGGTGCTGTAAGAGATTGGAACAGTCCTCCGGCAACATTTACATTTCAGAATACTGGAAAAGAAAAGTTAATGTTTTTGCCACAAAGGCACGATAGAGAAGTGTTAGTTCGATACCCAAATCGAGCAATTCGGCCGGGAGAAACAGGTGCAATTACCATCTTTTATTACACAGGAGAAACGGGTTCGTTTTATAGAACGGTGGAGGTTTACAGCAACGCTTCTAATCAGGCCGTGAAGCTGACGGTGAAAGGGAATGTCAAGAGTATTTATGCTGATGCCTTGACTTCGTGTCCATCGTTTCAAACAACTACACCTAAAAAATCGGGCGAGCCAAATGTTATTCAGGTGGTGGATGCAAAAACACATAGATCAATTCCTGGTGCACAGGTTGAAGTATTTGACCGTGGAATCCGCAAAACAATCAACGGAACCAATCTAGAAGGCGTTGCTGTTAATTGGGTTGAACCTGGGAAATACATCGCGGTAGCTTATAAAGAAGGGTATGAAAAAGGGGAGGAGGAAGTGGCTTTTACCAAGCGTAACCGAAGTCACGTTTTGTATTTGAATCGAAAAGCAAACCAGTCCGAATTATTAGATGAAGCAGAGATACTTGTTTCGGTTGATAACCGATGGGAAGAACCAGAAGTTATTGTGGAAACGGGTGAGCAAATTGTGGAGGTAGAAGAACCATTCGAACTTGGGATTACCACGAATGAGGTTTTAGCCGAGGAAGAGTTTGATTTGGGAATCACCACAAACGACCGATGGGAGGAAGCGGTTGAACCAATTAAGGAGATAGAAGAACCATTCGACCTTGGAATTACGACCAATGAGCTTTTATCCGAAGAACCAGCGGAACCAGTATTTGTGCAAGAGGATGTTCCAGCTCGCACAAAAGAAGAATTGGATTTAGGAATTGCAACAAACAATCAGTTTGAAGAGAAAGAAGAAGTTCTAGAACCAACCGAAGCTGAAATTGAGCGAACGGTTGAAGAAGCTTTGACAAATGCAGAAGCTGAAGAAGTAGCCGATGAAGTCTTTATCGAACTGGAACCGGAACTGGAGCCAGAATTTTCCTCATCTCGGTACAAACCAAACAACGTTTTGCTTTTGTTGGATGTTTCGGGGTCGATGAAGGATGAGGATAAAATGGTGAAACTGAAAGCTTCCATCCGCAGGTTGGTGATGATGCTTAGGGAAGTAGACGTGCTAACAATGATTGCGTACAATTCTACTTCTTGGGAACTGCTTCCGCCAACTCCCGTAGTCGATAATCAGGCAATTATTGCACTAATTGATAGCCTGCAACCTTACGGTTATACCAATGGTGTAAAAGGAATGGAATCGGCTTATGCGAGTTTGCAAAGCCAGCTTATTTCTGGGGGAAATAACCAGCTAATTATTGCCACAGATGGTAAATTCAATTCTTCAAAATTCTCTGAGAAAGATGCGATCGAATTGGTTAAAAGCAATTCAGATAAAGGTATTGTGCTTTCAATTATTGGCTTTGGAGAAGATAAAGAAGCTGGCCGCTTGATGAAGAAGTTGGCAGGTCTTGGAGAAGGAAGTTTTCTTCAAGTGAAGAACAATGAAGATCCAACAGAAGTATTGGCGGAAGAGATTAAATCACGTTCGAGAAAACTCTAGTTTTCTAGGTAGGATTTAAGGCCTTTCAGACTTAACTCAAAACCCCTGTTAATTGGGTTTCTGTACTGCCAGAGTACAAGTGGCGCAAACATTCCACTCATTTTAAGTGTAGAATGATATTGTGTTTTTCCGTTTGCAAGAGCAGATAAAACTTGAATTCTATCGGTCTTCAGAATTACGCCATAATCAATGCCGTAACGCAATTTATTAGGGGCGGATATTTCGAAAAACAGCTCTGTTTGATTGGTCGGTTTTCTGCCAGGAAACATATTTGCATACATGGTAATGGCTCCGCCTTCCTTGAAGTCGCACTTTACTTTTGGGCAGAATTCATTCCACTTTCCGTAGTTGTCAAAGTTGGTTATGGCTTCCCATACCTTTTCAATTGGCGCGTTAAAAATAGCTGTGTGAATGATTGGTCGAGCCATTAAAGAGCCTCAGCATAAAGCTTTCGGAAATCGTTTCGGCTAACTGGTTTCGGGTTATTTGGATGGCAGAAATCTGCAATTGCCAAATCTGCCAATGGGTCGATGTGTTCTTCTTTTACATCAATTCCCGACAAGCTTGTTGGAAGTCCCAAACGCTCATTTAGCTTGAATAATTCGTCAATCAATTGTACGCCATTTCCGTTTTTCAATCCCATAGCATTTGCCATAGCTTCAAAACGAGATTCAAATCCGTCTAAGTTGAATTTCATCCCATAAGGAAGATTAACGGCATTGGCCAAACCATGGTGCGTGTCTAATAATTGTGATAATGGATGAGCAAGCGAATGCACAATTCCCAATCCTTTTTGGAACGCAACAGCTCCCATTAAACTTGCAAGCATCATATCAGAACGAGCTTCTGCATTATCGCCTTCGTGGGTTGCTTTTTCAAGCGATTTAGCTACAAGTTTTATCCCCTCTAGCGCAATTCCATCACACATTGGATGGTAATTCTTAGCTACGTAAGCTTCCATATTGTGTGTAAGTGCATCCATGCCCGTAGCTGCAGTTACAAACGATGGCAAACCGAATGTCAAAGCTGGGTCGGCAAAAACAACACCTGCCAAAAGCTTTGGTGAGAAAAGGATTTTTTTCTGGTGCGTTATATCATCAGCAATAATGGCGCTCCGTCCAACTTCGCTACCTGTACCGCTGGTGGTTGGCACCGTTACGAAATAAGGCACATCCTCGGTCACGTATTTATCGCCCCCAATCAAATCGTCATAATCAAACAAATCTCTATGGTGATTAATGGCTAACGCGATAGAGCGGGAAACATCCAACCCAACGCCACCGCCAATTCCAACTATGCAATCAGAGCTTGCTTCATTGTACGCGACTTTGCCCTTGATTACATCAGACTTAACCGGGTTCTTGTGCATCTCGCAATAAACAGATGGCTCAAGTCCAGCATTTTTCAAGTCGTCAAGAATTTCTAGAAAGAATGGAAGTGTTGCCACGATGGGGTCTGTGACCAAAAGCGGTCTTTTCTTCCCTTGGTCGTTAAGATGTTGAGGAAGTTCTTTAATGGCTCCGATTCCAAATCTGATTACTGTTGGGAAATTGAACTGAACGATACTCATGTTATAGTTGTGGTTTTTTGTTCACGTAAAACTAATTGTCCGAACGATCCGTATATTCGTTTTCTTAAATCAAAAATCATGAAGTTTTTAACCATTGTTTCTTTAGCTGTTTTACCAATGTTTGGAATGGCTCAATCAATTTCCCCTGAGGTAATTGCAAGTGCTGGAGAGCATTTCGATAATGGAACAACCCAACTTAGCTGGACGCTTGGTGAAGTTGTAATTGACACGTACGATAACGGAACCAACATCCTTACACAAGGATTTCATCAAACACAATTAACAGTTACTTCTGTTGACGAAACGTTGGCTAATATTCGTTTGAACATGTATCCAAACCCAACTTCTGAGGTTTTGAATATTGAATTAGGAAACAACGAAAGTGATATTGATTTACAGCTGTTTGATATGAGCGGAAAGCTTGTTCATTCTGCTGAAATTGAAGCAAACCAAACCAAGTATGTTGTTCCGATGAACACAGTTGCTACTGGAAACTACATGGTGCAAATGCAAAGTGCTGATGGAAAATTCAACACTACTCACAAAGTGATGAAAGTAGGAGTTGTGCAATAAGAAATTCGAATAAAGTTTTGAAAGCCTCTGAGAAATCAGGGGCTTTTTTATGAACTGGATTTTAGCGGAATCTCTATCATAGTTAGCTGAGCAGCAGCACACAATTTCTCAATTCCATCCTTTACAATGAAAACATCTGCCCGACAAATGGTTAAAGTTTTACCGTATTTAAGCACGTGACCTTTGCCGATTAATAAATCACCTTCTGCAGGTCGCATCAGGTTGAGCTTGAATTCTACACTCAAAACAGATGAATGCTCTTTCATTAATGAAAGGCTGGCATAACCAGCTGTGTTATCTGCAACCGTTCCAATTACGCCTGCATGGAAAAATCCATTCTGCTGAGTAAGGTTTTCGCTATAAGGAATATGGATTTCGCAATAGCCGGGTTGTACGTCAACCAACTCAGCCCCAAGGTGCTCCATAAAATTTTGGGTGGCAAAACTCTGTTCTACCTTGTGTTTGTAACCTGAGAATTGGGGTTTGAAGGTCATTGATAAAGTTGAACAATTACAAATAAACGCGTAGGCCTCCTGATAGATCAACTCTGGTCAAATCGTTTGGCTCACCATTCTGCCCCTTGCCGTAGCTGTTTTCGGAAAGACTAACATCGATAAAATCCAATGTTATTCCAAAGTAAATACTTTTGTAAAGTCTAATGTCAAGGTCAAAATCAAGTGAAAATCCAAATGCGTCAGCGGTCAGGGTGCTTGATTGAAATCCATTGGCATATTTATCCTGATAGCGGGCATATCCAACAGAAATGCCTCCCATAAAACGGAACGCTTTATTTTTCGATGAAAACCGACTAGTGAAATGACCACCTATTAAATGCAATGTCAAATCATTCGTAAAGGTGAATGCCGAAAACCCTGGGTATGATGATGTTGAAGCATGGCTTTTGAACAAAGAATATTTAGGCCCCATTCCAAAATAACTTCCGAAGAAATAAAGTACGTCTGTTTTAACGTTAAATCCGGCTTTTAACTTTTTGGTGTGTTTAACTAAAGACGAAGGTGTATTATCACTAACGGGTGCCAGTAAATAACTGAACCCTATTACAGTTCCAATCCGAAACCCTTTATTACTACTCTTGTCTTTTTTCTCGTTTCCATCGACAGGAAACGAGCTTGAAGAGAGTTTGGGCTCTTCTTGGGCCCAATCGGGTAGAAGTGTCTCTTTGTCAGTGATTTCGTAACGTTCAATCTGAGTTTGAGACAGAACATGCTTTTTTCGTTTCGGTGGGACGAGGAATGTAATTTGAAGCCCATCTACTTCAACTATTTTACAATGAATAGTGTCTCCAGATGTCTTAATTATCCAATCTTGAGCATTGACAATGAGGCCGCTTATACAGAATAGGGAAATGAGAAACCACCGCATGGTCGAAGTTAAACAAAGTATAGACGAAAAGTATTAGTCAATAAGATAAATTCATGTTTTAGATAATCTCAAAATACCTTTTGGTTTCCCAATCGGTAACTGCCTTAGAGAACTCTCTCCATTCCCATTCTCGTGTAGAAACAAAATGGTTCACAAACACTTCTCCAAAAAGTTGTTTTGGGATATCTGAGTTTTTCATGGCTTGTGTTGCCTCCCAAAGGTTTTTCGGAAGTGTTCCTGCGCCTTTGTCTTCGTAGCCATTGCCAATGGTTTCTGGTAATTTGAGTTTCAACTTGTTCTCAATTCCGTACAATCCAGCAGCAAGACAAGCACTCATCGCTAAGTATGGATTGGTGTCTGAACCAACTACTCGCGTTTCCAATCTGCAAGATGTTGAACCTGCTGGTAATGATCTTAAAGCAACAGTTCTGTTATCAACCGCCCATGTTAATGTGGTTGGTGCCCAGGCACCTTCAACCAATCGCTTGTAGCTATTAATGGTTGGAGCAATCATTGGTAAAATGTATGGCAAACAAGCAAGCTGACCAGCCATGTAGCTTTCCATCAGTTTGCTCATTCCTTTATTCCCTTTCGAGTCTGAGAAGAGATTCTTCTTATCGTCCCAAAGGCTTTGGTGAATGTGACCGCTACAACCTGGCAAATCTGCGCTAGGTTTTGCCATGAATGTTGGAATAACGCCATGCAAATGAGCAATCTCTTTCAATCCTCCTTTGAATAAAACAGCTCGGTCGGCAGACAGTAAAATATCACCGTACATAATTGCAGCTTCATAGACACCAGGCCCCGTCTCAGTATGCAGACCTTCAATCGGCACATCAAACTGCTCCATGTAATCGAAGATGTCGTTGAAGTATTCTTTCTCTTGAGAACTCCTCAAGAGTGAATAGCCGAACATTCCGGGAGTAAGCGGTTGTGGGTTTGTAAAGTCTTTAGCGTGTAAATCGTCTGGAGTTTCGGCAAAATTGAACCACTCAAACTCCTGAGAGAAGAACGGTTTGTAACCCATCTTTTCAGATTTGGCTTTCACCGTTTTGAGCAAGCTTCGAGGGCAAACACCAAGTGGCTTTTCTTTCTTATCCACAAAGTCAGCTAAGAAAAAAGGTACGTCATCATCCCAAGGAACAAGACGGAAAGTACTGAGGTCAATTCGCGCTTGCGCATCAGGATAACCAGTATGCCAACCCGTGTAAGTCCCATTGTCATAAGCTACATCCGCGCTGTCCCAGCCGAATACCACATCGCAAAAGCCAAAACCATCTTCTACAGCAGAAAG
>JBLHEU010000097.1:0-11432 GCA_047614525.1 Bacteroidia bacterium
TATCCTTAGATGTAAGTTCTAATCTAAACCTGGTGTTTTTTTCTTGCTCAAATAACAATTTAACTTCCTTGACTATGCCTGAGGCCTCTTCTGTATTCAGAGAACTCGATTTTAGCAACAACAGCCTTACGCACTTTGAAATGACCAACTACACAAATGTGGCTTGGATAGCCGGACTCAATAACCAACTCACATCTGTTGATCTTTCTGGCTCAACAATAGAGTTTGTCATCAGCTTTGAAAACAATGAGCTTACCGATATTAACCTTGACGGTGCTGAAATCAGATCACTACGTGTGAGCAACAACAATCTTTCAGCTTTAGATTTAAGTGAACAATTAGATTTACATGCGTTTTCCGCCAATGACAATACAAATTTGGAGTGTATAAACGTGAGTCAAGTTCAATTAGATGACATTCCTAACAACTGGAATGTAGACGTAACAACTAGCTACGCTATTGACTGCCTAACGGTATCTACTAGCACTATTTCTGATGAAACAAAGTGGCTCGTTTATCCAAATCCTTTGAGGAATAACTTGTTTATAGCGGATAACAAAAACATAGAAATTGAAAGAGTTACGGTTAAAGACATGTTAGGAAAAATGGTGTTAGTGGAGAAAAATAATTTTGAAAGCCTAAATGTTTCTGGATTAAAAAGTGGAGTTTTATTTGTCACAATAGAAACCGAAAACGAGATAATAACTAAGAAAATTATCAAAGAATAGCGCTGATGTAGGCTTACCCAATCTCAGGACTGGGTTAAGTTTAGATTACTTCAGTCCTAGCTGAGGAGTTTTTTACCACATATGAAGATGGGTTTGCTGAAACAACAAAACGAGCCTAACAGCTATTTCCTGAACTTGCAGTAAGTTAAAAGCACCCCAAATAAGTGGCTAAATCAGAACTCGCTCTTAAAGTGGAATTCAATATTTGGATATTGCTCTTGCGCCATTTGTAATGCCCAAGCACTATCGGCTAGAAAAACGAGCTTTCCGTCTTTATCATTAGCCAAGTTGTTCAGCTTCATGTCTTTGAACTTGTCCATTTCGGCATCATCCTCACTGGTTATCCAGCAGGCTTTGTGCAAGCTCACGCCTTCGTATCTACACTTGGCGCCATATTCATGCTCTAAACGGTGCTCAATCACTTCAAACTGAAGTGCTCCAACACAGCCAATAATCTTACGGCCATTTATCTTACGCGTAAACAACTGCGCAACACCTTCATCCATCAGCATATCAATGCCTTTGTTGAGTTGCTTGGTTTTCATCGGATCAGCATTTTCTATGTACTGAAAAAGCTCTGGAGAGAAACTCGGAATTCCTTTGAAGTGAAGCGGTTCTCCTTCAGATAGCGCATCTCCAATCTTAAAGTTTCCAGAGTCGTGTAAACCAACAATATCTCCTGGATATGCTTCGTCAATAACTTCCTTTTTCTGCGCCATAAACGATGTAGGACTGCTGAACTTCAACTTCTTACCCAACCTTACATGATTGTATCCTTTGTTACGCTCAAACGTTCCAGAGGTAATCCTAAGGAATGCAATTCGGTTACGGTGATTTGGATCAATATTGGCGTGAATTTTAAACACAAATCCACTGAACTTAGAATCGCTCGGGTCTATGTGTCTTTCTTCGGTTTCCATCCCTCTGGGAGACGGTGCAATATCTACGAAGCAATCAAGCATTTCGCGTACTCCAAACATGTTAAGCGCACTACCAAAGAACACAGGCGCAACCTTAGCATCTAGGTAATCCTGCATGTTCAGTTTAGAATAAACACCTTCAACCAGTTCAACCTCTTCTCTCAGCGTATCTGCCGCCTCTTCTCCAACCAGTTCGTTTACACGCTTATCATCTAAGCTTTCAATATCAACCGTATCTTCTTTTCGCTGTTTATCAGAACCACTAAACAAGCTCAAATTGTTCTCATACAGGTTATAAACGCCTTTAAAACGTTTCCCCATTCCTATGGGCCAACTCATTGGCCGAACCTTAATTTTCAGCTTCTGCTCTACTTCATCAAGCAAATCAAAAGCGTCCTTTCCTTCTCTATCTAGCTTGTTAATGAATACGATAACAGGCGTATTCCTCATCCGACAAACCTCAGCCAACTTCTCAGTTTGCGCCTCTACTCCTTTCGCCACATCAATCACAACAATTACGCTGTCAACCGCTGTAAGCGTTCGGTACGTATCCTCAGCAAAATCTTGGTGACCAGGCGTATCTAGAATATTGATTTTCTTGTCTTTGTACTCAAATCCCATCACAGAAGTAGCAACAGAAATACCACGCTGTTTCTCAATTTCAAGGAAATCTGAAGTAGCCGTTTTCTTAATCTTATTACTCTTTACGGCACCAGCAATTTGAATAGCACCTCCAAAAAGGAGCAATTTCTCTGTTAGTGTTGTTTTACCTGCATCAGGGTGACTAATGATGGCAAACGTCCTTCTTCTATCTATTTCTTGTTGGCGTGTCATAACTGTTTTCGGGGCTGCGAAGATAAAAGAATCCCGTGCTTAAAAAGGGTTAGCCCTTCTTAGTTCCGAATACCTTTCTGAGCAATTCAGAAATACGTGCAATTGGGTTCTCCCGTATTTTCCTTTCCTCTTCAGCAATGAGAACAAAAAGACCATCCACCGTCTTCGCTATAACGTAGGCTTCTAAGTCTGGGTCAACTTTCCTCACAAACGGAATTGAGTTGTAAGCACCTGCAAGCGGTTTCCAATGTTTGGTTACTTCTTCTCTACCAATACTCTGCTTTACAATGGGTGAAAACACCGCCAATAATTGGGGTTTCGTTTTTAGCCTTAAGTAATCGGTTGCTGCATTTTTACCTCCAAACAAAATCTCCCAAACGTCTTTAAACTTTATACGCTTTACAGCGGATATTAAAATTGGTTTGGCCTGTTTTGAAGCATCTTCTGCCGCACGATTTAAGCTTAACTCAAACCTATCCACCAAAGGTGTAAGTCCTAAACTAACCGCAGCATCTCGCACTTTTACAACCTCTGGCGGAAACAGAATTTTTATGGCCGCATTCTTATAGAATCCGTCTTTGCTCGATGCGCTAGCAGCAGATTGGTCTGCCCCAATTAGTAGCGCTTCAACCAAGCCTTCTGTTGTTTCTCTGGTGGTAGGTTTTTTATTTATTGATGAAGTGTCTTGTAGCGTTGTGCAACCAGTGAATAAAGCCGCCACTAAAACGGAAATCGCTAGTTGTTTCACGCTTCAATAATCAGACCATCATAGGCCAATTTAACATGAGGTGGGAGTTCCTTTTCAACCTCTTTATGCGTTCCAAGAAGATGACTGACGTGAGTGAAATATGCACGTTCTGGTTTCAAATCTTCAACCAACTCTAACGCTTGTTCTAGGTTTAAATGAGCATGATGTTCCTTTTTGCGAAGCGCATTTAAAACCAAGGTTTTCGTTCCCCTAATCTTTTCTCGCTCCTCATCATCAATGTACTTGGCGTCTGTAATGTAAGTTAGATCGCCAAAGCGAAAACCAAAAACTGGCATCCTACCATGTTTAACAGCAATGGGAATAACGGGTATTCCAAGAATTTCAAACGGTTGGTTTTCAATTCGGTTAAATTCAATTACTGGTGCTCCTGGATAAGGATTCTCTGCAAACGCGTAGTGATATATTCTTCTCAACGACTCCTCTACTCCTTCTGAACCAAACAGAGGCATGTTTTTACGCTGCAAAAAGTTGATTGCTCTAATATCATCCAAACCAGCTATATGATCCATGTGTTCATGCGTAAAAAGCACTGCATCTGCATCAACATTATTAGACCTAAGCATTTGCTGCCTAAAGTCTGGCCCCGTGTCAATCACTATTTTTTTGTCGTTCACCGAAACAATAACCGAACTACGTAACCTGTTGTCTCGTTGATCGTCTGACTTACATACATCGCAGTTGCAGCCCAAGACGGGAACCCCTTGCGAAGTTCCAGTCCCTAAAAATTCAAGTGTAATAGATTGGCCCATTCTGACTTCAAATATAGCCCGAACGATAATAGTTCTGTCAAGACATTTAAACCATGGTCAATGGCTATTTTTGGCCTGATGCGAATTTTATCAATATTCTTCTTTGCATTTCTCTTTTTAGGGTCAGAAAAAAGTCATGCTCAAGAAGGATTACCATTCTTAACAGAGGTTGCGATAGATAGTCAATTCAGCAATGCAAGAATTGGCAGCATTGTGCAAGATGGAGAAGAGACTATGTTCTTTTCAACTTCGCGTGGGGTGATGAAGTTTGATGGTTCTACGTGGGAACTAATCGCTACCCCATCTCCCGCCTCAGAGGTTTACTACCATGAAGCTTCTAACCGAATTTTTGTTGGGCTTAAGAATGGTGCTGCTGAAATCCTACAAACTGATTCTGGCACATATCAGATTCAATCTATTCCCGGTATTTCTTCAGGCAAGGCTGTAACTAGGATTATCAGCAATGGGCCTGAAGTACATTTTATTGGGGAGGCTTTTTTCTATACCATCAATCCGCTTGAAAAGAAGGATGCAAGGCTATTTGAGTTCACCGACAGGATGATTAATGGCGTTTTCGTTTTTAGACAAAACTTGTTCTTGATATTTTATCAAGAAGGGCTTTTCACATGGTCCAACGAAGAATTGGTGTCTGTTGGCCCACATGAGCGAGTAACCGATGATCAAATGCTGTTCAGTTTTCAGACTGAGGCAGGGACCTATATAGGTTTTGACAATGACATACTTTACTTGTTTAACGGCAATTCATTTAAACCAGTACGAACTCAACTGGAGCGTTTTTTAAACGAAAACTTACTCTCAGGTGGTTTGCTGCTTAACGACTCGCTGATGGCACTTTCTACTCTGGCAGGAGGCGCAGTGATTGTGAACATTGAAAACCAGAACATTAGACACAGGTTTGATTACACCACAGGCGTTAACGACAACGAGATTTTCTGTTTGGGAAAGGATGGAGATGAAGGACTTTGGCTAGCATTTGAATCTGGGCTTAGCCGAGTTGACCTAAACCAACCAGTAAAGAGCTTTAGTGGTTTTCCGGGTTTAGAAGGAAACCTTACCACAAGTTTATTGGCAAATGGCAGCCTTTATGTTGGCACAGGTAGTGGTGTTTTTGTACTACAAAAAGCCACAAGTGCTGCTGAGATTAAGCGCATGATGGAAAATCTTGCGAAAAGAAACCTCCAGGCAAAACAACGGCAAAGCAATGCCTACACTCCCAAAAAATCAAGTAATACTGATGGTAAGAATCGAAAAGCCCATACGCTCTTAGACCAGTACAAAAGCAATCCAGAAGAAGTTAAGAAGGAACTCAGTAAAAAAGAATTAAGAGAATTAAAACGTGAATTACGGAAGCAGCGTAAAGAGGACCGCAAAAACAAACCTGCAGGGCAGGTCATTTCTGATTTCTTCAACGGAGGAAAAGATGAAGCAGAACGAGTTGAGAATGAATCTAAGCCTAATCAAGCACTAGTTCCAGACCCGAAGACAGGTTCTGCTGGAAGTGGAATGACTACGCCTCCCGGAAGCGGGGTTTCTGGTCGAAGCCAGCCACAGGTTTTAAACAATGCTAAAAACAAGAAACGGGCTGAAGCAGATCAGCAACGGATATCTGCCATGCAGAATACATTCTTGTTTAAAAAGATTAAAGGACTAGATGTAAAATGTCGTCAACTGATTGAAATTGAGGGTCAAGTTTTTGCGGCTACAAACAATGGTCTCTACATCATTGAAGAAAGCCAGTCTAGAAACCTTACGCCCGGACTTTACATCAATCACGCCACTACTACAAACGACAAAAAGCTCCTACTAGCAACCTTAACAGGCGTTTACGAGCTTTCGAAGTCCGAAACTGGCATTTGGGAGTCTGTTGCTTTAAATGACTCTATTCAGTTTGTAGCATACAACGCTGCACAGGGAGATGATGGAAGCATTTGGGCTGGTACCGATAATGGTGCGTTCCGATATTCTTTGAACGAAACAAAATATTATAGCTTACCAGATGTAGCAAATGAGCAAGTATTAGTAAGCAATGTGTATGGAAAAATGCACTTCTTGCTTCCTTCTGCCCTCTTCCATCACATCAGTAAATCTGACACCATTCTACCAGCAGTTTTACCAGATGTACCAAGTTCAGGACAGCTTAACTACGTTCTTGGTAACAATGGCGTCATTTGGATAAAGTCTGCTGCGGGGTGGCGTGTACTTAATGGTGATGAGTTTGTTCCAATGCTTCCCTACATGGATTTGTTTGAAGACATCAGACACATCAGCACGGATAGTGAAGGCAACATTTATGTGATTGACGAAGGAGATAACGTCTACTCTATCCTAAATAAAAAGGACGATTCTGAACTCAAATTTAACCTTTACATCCGTCAGGTAGCTGATGCCAATGGCAACACGTTCTCCCTCGAAAAAATGAATGTTGAATCTGAACGCAGTGCGTTGGTATTTAATGTTTCTGCACCCTTCTACTTAAAAAGCCAAGGCACGCGCTACCAGTATCGGATTGAAGGCCCTATGAGCAAATGGAGTAAGTGGAGCTCAGAATCTCAGATAAAGCCCGGCATGCTTTCTCCTGGAGACTATGTTTTGGAAGCGAGAGCAAAAAACATACTTGGCGAAGTAAGCGAAACAAAAACACTAGCTTTTACTGTTGACCAGCGACTTTGGCTCCGTTGGTACGCGCTCCTTGCTTACACCCTATTGCTCTCACTAGGCATATTCGGTCTAGTAAAGTATCGTGAGCGTAGCTTAAAAGAAACGCAGAAAGAATTAGAGGAGAAGGTGGCGCAAAGAACGGCTGATTTAGAAAAGTCCAAGGAGCAAGCAGAAGCTTTGTTGCTCAACATTCTTCCGAAAGAAACCGCTGAAGAGCTAAAACTACACGGACAAGCAACCGCAAAACACTACAATCAGGTTTCGGTGCTGTTTACAGATTTCAAAGGATTTACAGAATTTGCAGAAAACACCAAACCACAAGATTTGGTAAATGAATTGCACCGCTGTTTTGTAAAGTTTGATGAGATTATTGGAAAATATAATCTTGAAAAAATCAAGACTATTGGAGATGCCTACATGTGTGCAGGTGGAGTGCCGATAAGAAACAACAGCAACGCCATTGCAAGCACGTTAGCCGCTTTGGAAATAAGAAACTATATGGATGAAGTTGTGGCGCAAAAAAGGCAAAATGACGAGCAGGTTCTAGAAATCAGAGTAGGAATACACACAGGGCCGTTAACCGCTGGTGTGGTTGGGGTTAAAAAGTTTGCCTACGACATTTGGGGAGATACCGTTAACACAGCTAGCCGAATGGAAACTGCATCGGTACCAGGGAAAGTCAACGTTTCTGGAACCACGTATGAGTTGATTAAGAAGTACTTTGAATGTGAGTCGCGCGGTAAGAAAGCCGTAAAAGGAAAAGGTGCCGTTGAAATGTACTTCGTGAATGCTATTAAGCCAGAATTCTCAGAAAATTCAGAGGGTATAGAACCCAATAAGGGTCTTTGGGAAATTATTGACTAAACCCTACGCAACACCCGATTCATTTACTTGAGAGATGATGGATACTCTGAAGCTATAATTGAAATGATGAGTTAGAATGGTTTATGAGACGGTTATAAGCCATCAACTGACTATCCATTTACCAAAATCAACATTCCAAGTTCCTGTTTCTGCAAATCAATTTCAGTCAACTACTTCTCCCTCCAAAACCACTTCATCTTCAATTTGAATTGGATAATAGTCTGTGGTATTCTTCTCAATAACCATTTTCAAAGCATCGATGTTTTTGGCTTCCTGTTTTTGAAATGCGCCACCTAATATTTCCATTAGAGCAAACATAGACCGCATAGTCAAGCCCTTTCCCATAACCTTAGAGTCCGTTACAATCGTAGTCGCTCCATCTTCTGATGAATAAGAAATAGTTTGCTCAAAGTCCATCATTTCACTATCGAAGCTCAAACTCACATGGTCGAATTCCTCAATGGAAACAACGGTTTCAGTCATAACAAAATCGGGTTGACCATCTCCCGGATTAACCACCACTTTGTATCTACTACCTACCGTTCCTTTTTCTCCTTCAATAAGTACAATGCTCTGAAACCCTTCAAGCCATTGATCATATTTTGACTCGTCTTGTGCAACAGCCCAAGCTTCCTCTAAGGGCTTATTTACGGTTATCTTATGACCATAATCTACTGAAGGAATCAGAAATCCGATTGCCAAAAAAACAACCATCAACACTACAATGGTTGCGACAAGGTATTTTAAGATTTTCATTTTTTAGATAGTTTGATTAATAGTTGAATGAAAATACAATGAACAATCATTGAAATTTACCTAATCTAGAATTCACGAGCATTATTCTGAATCAGAATAACATGGATAGAACCTAGTAATCCAACAAAAACTGGATGGCCTCTCCTACTCGTTCCTTAGAAGGAATCATGGTTTCTTCTAAGATGGAGTTAAGCGGAATGGCTGGCATATCTTCTGAACCTACAACCTTAACGGGTGCGTCTAAAGCTTCAAAACAATTGTCTGAAATACGGGCAGCTATGCTTTGCGCAAATGAGTTTGAAACAGGCTCTTCCGTGACAACAACACATTTACCGTGTTTCTTAACGGCTGCATAAATAAGCTCAGTATCTAATGGTTGAAGCGTTCTTAAATCGATTACCTCGACCTGACCTTTGAATTGCTTAGCGGCATTTTGTGACCAATAAACCCCTCTTCCGTAGGTGATAACACAAACGCTGTTTCCGTTACCAACTTTGTCACTATCAGCTTCAAGAGCTACTCGTCCTTTACCAAATGGCAGCACGTAATCTTCACTTGGTTCGATGGTTCTTGCGCCTTCTGTTCCTTTAATCTTGCTCCAATACAACCCTTTATGCTCCAGCATAACTACCGGATTTGGGTCGTAATAAGCAGCTTTCATCAATCCTTTTAAGTCGGCACCGGTTGACGGATATGCCACTTTAATGCCTTTGATGTTACAGAGCACGCTCTCTACACTAGACGAGTGATACGGGCCTCCGCTACCATACGCACCAATTGGAACGCGCAGAATGCAGCCCACAGGCCATTTTCCGTTACTCAAATAACAAGAACGACTTACTTCCGTGAACAACTGATTAAGCCCTGGCCAGATGTAATCTGCAAACTGAACCTCTACAATGGGTTTCAATCCAGCAACACTCATTCCAACTGTACTTCCAATAATGAAGGCCTCTTGAATAGGCGTGTTGAACACACGATGATCTCCGAATGTTTCGGCAAGCGTGGCCGCCTCACGGAATACACCGCCTAATCTTCTACCTACATCTTGCCCATAAAGCAAGCACTCTGGGTGCTTTGCCATCAATTCTCGAATAGCAAACAGCGCGCTATCAACCATTACGGTTGGTTCTTTTCCTGCAGGAGCTCGTTCTCCTACTTCTTCAGTAATTGGTGTTGGGGCATAAACATGGTCGAATAAATCCTCCGGTCGAGGGTCTTCGAATGTCAATGCTTTCTCATATTCAGCCTGAACGAATTCTCTTGTCTCTGATTCTATCGTAAGTAATTCAGCTTCCGCGATATCAGCATCTAAAAGCTGTTTCCTTAAAACGGGAAATGGGTCTCTTTTACGATGCTCTGCAAGGTCTTCTTCGGTACGATAGAAATCCATACGAACACCAGAAGTATGATGATTTAGCAACGGCACTTTGGCGTGAACCATAATTGGTCTTCGCTCCTTACGGATGGTCTTAATTGCTTTCTCAATTGCATTGAATGATTCGGTAAAGTTACTTCCGTTGATCGATTGAACTTCAAGACCTTTAAACCCTTTAGCATACTCACTTGCGTCCATTGCACGAATCTCTTCAGCCTTGGCTGATATATCCCATTCGTTATCCTGAACTAAGTATAAAATTGGTAGTTTTTTGAGCACTGCCATTTGCAACGCTTCGGCTACTTCGCCTTCGGTAATTGCGGCATCGCCAATGGAACAAACCACAACGGGTTTGTCTTCCATATCAGGGTCCAAACCCATCAACTCTCGGTACTGCACGCCCATTGCAATTCCGGTTGTTGGAATAGCCTGCATGCCTGTTGCCGAACTCTGATGTGGAATCTTTGGCATATCATCCCGCTTCAAACTCGGGTGACTGTAATACGTTCTTCCACCTGAGAATGGATCATCGCGCTTAGCGAGAAGTTGAAGCATTAACTCATGCGGTTGCATTCCAATAGAAATCAGAATAGAATCGTCTCGGTAGTATGGAGCTACAAAATCTTGTGGTTTGAGCTGTAACCCAAGAGCAATCTGAATGGCTTCATGGCCGCGTGAAGTAGCATGAACGTACTTACTGGTGACTTTCGCATTCTCCTCATAAAGCGTTGTCATCGCCTTAGCGGTGCACATTAGGCGATAGGCCTTCTTTAGGACTTCAACGGAAACAGCTGCTTTTTTCGCTTTTATCATCGGTTGACAAAGTTGATAAAGTTGGTGGAGTTGGCAAAGGGGTGTGATTGACAAAATTGATGAAGTTGGTTCAGGTCTTGAATACTGCTGCCACCTGAACTAAGACTTACTAGATCTAATTGAAGCACCAGGAAGCAAAGACCGGTTAGCACCGCTTCCTATTTCTATAATGGA
The DNA here is from genome assembly GCA_047614525.1 of Bacteroidia bacterium. Taxonomy (GTDB): domain Bacteria; phylum Bacteroidota; class Bacteroidia; order UBA10329; family UBA10329; genus UBA10329. The sequence goes on from JBLHEU010000097.1 coordinate 10,665, forward strand.
AATGTTGCGAAATTATTACCGAGACTATCGCCCAAAGCAATGGCTATTTGAGGGGCAAATAGCAGGCAATCCATACTCAGAACAGCGTTTGCAACAGGTATTTAAATTCGCTTTAAAGAAAAGTGTAGTGCGGAAACCCGCAACCTTGCACTGGCTGCGCCACAGTTATGCAACACACCTATTAGAGGCTGGTACCGATTTACGTTACATACAGGAACTGCTCGGCCACAAAAGAAGTAAGACCACAGAAATATACACGCACGTAAGCACTCAAAAACTGAGTGAGATTAAAAGCCCCATTGAAGGCATGGACATTTGAATAATACATGTAAGTTTAGGTTGCAGTTAGATATTTATCCCTCAAAATTGGTAGGGATATGTACGTAAATTCTAGTGTTGATCTGCATTAATAAACTAGTTGTAGAACATTATGAAAAATATAACTCTAATTCTAATCTTAATCACTCAATTGAATGCTTTTGGGCAGGGGCAAGTCAACTGTTCATTGCTGCAAGCAACGGATGTTATAATTAACAACTCCAACTTGTCCATTGATTTTGGCATTTACAACGGGGACACAATGGATAGTCACTATCCTTATATAGCCTTCACAATTGATAATAATGGTGACACTATACAACACGGGGATATTAATTGGTTTGTCACACCCGCTTTAGATACATCTTGGTATAGCTATAATCTTCCAGGTTCAATTTCCCCTTCTTATCCTTTGAATATTTACTTTGTATACTCGAACTTAACAGACAG
>JBLHEU010000098.1:0-11401 GCA_047614525.1 Bacteroidia bacterium
TTCAATTCAGCCAAGAGCTTGCTCAATTCATCCGCTGATAATCCAGAAACATTAGCAATGGTTACATCTGGAGCAGGAAGAACATCTTCTTTAGATAAGGTGTTTATTCCTTTAAATTTAGAAAGGGTAGAGGCCTTTTCTGCGAATGTTACGTTATTTCCAAATTGGATTAGAATTTTGTCAGAAGCTTTGGTAAAGAAGTTTTTTCCATCAGGACCGTAACTGAATTGGAGACCATCTTTGGCTTCTGCACCCATGATAATAAGGCAAACGAGTGCCAGCGTGAAGATTAATTGTTTTTTCATTCTTGGTAGGTTTGATTTACACGAATTGCATAGCATGAATTTAGTCAAACTCGATCTCGATTTTTGGCAAATTGGACAGATGGCCGACAGTTTGTAACAAGTGTTTTTGGGTTTGAGTAAGGCAATGAATTGTTAAGAAATTGAGGTTTAGACTAAGAGGCATTTTGATGCGATGAATGATTATGTAATGAATAGAATAAATTTGCCAACCTAATTAGACCAAGAAATGGGAAGAGCGTTTGAATACCGAAAAGCAGCGAAGGAAAAACGTTGGGGCAAAATGTCAAGGATATTTCCGAAGCTAGGAAAGGCCATAACCATGGCGGCTAAGGAAGGTGGTGGCGACCCCGGCATGAATGCGTCTTTGCGAACAGCCATAGCCAACGCTAAGGGACAGAACATGCCCAAGGATAATATAGATGCCGCCATAAAGCGAGCGACAGCTAAGGATGCAAGTGACTACGCAGAGGTAAATTACGAAGGAAAAGGGCCTCATGGAGTGCTTGTATTTGTGGAATGTGCAACGGATAACTCTACTCGTACGGTAGCCAATGTTCGCATGCATTTCAATAAATTCGATTGTCCGCTCGTTCCAACGGGTTCGTTAGAATATATGTTCAGCAGAAAGTCCGTTTTTGAGATTAATAGAACGGAAGAAATGGATGTTGATGAGATGGAGCTGGAGTTGATTGATGCAGGTTTGGAAGAGATTATTGCCGATGATGATACCATTTATATTCATGGCGAGTTTACCCAATTCGGTAACCTAGCTACAGCAATCGAAAGCTTAGGAATTGAAGTGGTGAAAGCTAGTTTGGAGCGTTTCCCCACTCAAGAAGTTGAATTCTCTGACGAGCAGATGGTTGACATTGAAAAGCTTATTGATAAGTTGGAAGATGATGACGATGTGCAGGCCGTTTATACGAACCTGGCCTAATCTGTTTTAGTCAAAAGCCGTTTTCGCAACTTCTAGGCGCAACCACATCTTGTAAATTTGATGCATGACTAAGTTTCTACGATTGCATTATTGGATTCTGATTTTTGTCGCAATTAGCTTTTCATCGTGTGCGCAAAAACCAACGCTTTCTGGAAATTGCGAACCACAATCTCATGAAGCCTGGACTGCGCTTTTGCAAAACCATGTAGATTCTACTGGTTGGGTTTCTTACAAAGGATTTGTTGAAGATTCCGTTAAGCTGAACACGTATTTAGCGCAACTATCGGAATGCGGACCAGCAGATAATTGGACCGATGAGCAAAAGCTTAGCTATTGGATTAACGCTTATAATGCGTTTACCGTCAAGTTAATTGTAGACCATTATCCTGTTGTAAGCATTAAGGATATTAAGAAGGGAATTCCTTTTATCAATTCGGTTTGGGAGATGGAGTTCTTCAAGATAGAAGGGCAGGGTTATGACCTTTCAACCATCGAGCATAAAATTCTTAGAAAGGATTTTGAAGAGCCGAGAATTCACTTTGCAATTGTTTGTGCTTCTAAATCTTGTCCGAGATTATTGAATGAAGCGTACGAACCAGAAAAGCTAGAAGAACAGCTTTCATTACAAGCAAGAAACTTTGTAGATGATAATTCTAAGAACGAAATCGAAACCATGGAAATTAGAATCTCTTCAATTTTCAAATGGTTTAAGAAGGATTTTACTCGAAATGGTTCTATCCAAGAATTCGTTAGCTCTTATTCCGAACGGGATTTTTCCAATTCCTCTAAAGTGAAATACTTGCATTACGATTGGAGTCTGAATGGCGAGTGACTAAATTCACCAGCGTATGAATCATCTTGATGTTTATGGAGTAGGAGCAATCATCACCTTTTTTTGGGTGATTGAACTGATTATGGGTGTTTATAGCAAACGCTCCATTCGCTCCAAAACAGATTGGTGGTTAGAGATGGTTAGTTTCTGGAGTTTGATAGGTCTAATCAAACCATTAATCTTTCTCGTTTCTTCGTTCCTACTGGTTAAACTTCTACCAATATGGCAAGGCCATTTTTCTGACCTAACACTTTGGTTAGCTATCCCGTTTGTGATTTTGGTTGACGATGTACAGCAATATTGGTATCACCGAAAGGCGCATGATTGGCCTTGGTTATGGAAATTGCACCGACCGCATCATGTGGCGCGAGAAATGGGTGTTTTTACGGCATACAGAAACTCCAGTTTGTATTACTTTTTAATGCCAAATATTTATTGGTTGGCTATTAGCGTACACCTTGGAATGACAGATGCCGTAGCCATCAGTATTGTATTCAAACAACTTGTTGTTAGCGGGTCTCACAGCCCCACCAAGTGGGATCAGTATTTATATCGGTACAAAATTCTATCCCCGTTAGCTTGGATAATTGAGCGGACCATTTCTACACCAAGCACGCATTTTGCTCATCATGGAATGAGTGAGAAAGATGGCGTCAGTAATCCAAACGGAAACTTTAGTAACACCTTCTTTATTTGGGACATCATCTTTGGTACTGCGCAGATTAATCGGAAATATCCTTCTCAATTCGGGATTGAAAATGACCCAGAAGATTCATGGTATTCTCAATTATTCTATCCTTTAGTGAAGTCAAATAAGGAAGGAAGCGAGTTGGCGGAATGATTATTGATTTTAATTAGATTATGAAGAGACTAATTCAATTTATCGGTCTTCTAGGGTTGATAATTCCTAAGACATTATTCGGTCAATCTGGCCAGTCATTTGAGTTGGCGCTAAAGGCCATTTATAAGAATACAGTTCCAATCATTCATCATGATGGAGTAGCTAAACTTTCGGAAGCATATCTTCTTGACACGCGTTCGTCAGAAGAGTTTAGTGTAAGCCATTTGCCTGGTTCAACCTTCGTAGGTTATGATGATTTTAAGATGAGTTCCGTTGCTGAAATCCCAAAGTCAGATACAATTGTGGTTTATTGTTCCATAGGATACAGAAGCGAACGAATAGGAGAGAAGCTCTTGGCCGCTGGCTACAAAAACGTGTTCAACCTTTACGGTGGTATTTTCGATTGGAAGAACAACGACAGGGTAGTGGTTGACTCCAAGAATGAGCCTACGGAAAAGGTTCATGCTTACAACAAAACTTGGGGGCTTTTTCTAGATAAAGGGGAGAAGGTTTATTGAAAACTCTTAAGCACAAAAAAGCCCCATTCTCCAAAAGGAAAACGGGGCAAACCCATAAAAGAAAGGTCCTTAATTTTTCACAAACCGAATTGTATTTACACCTTTTTCAGACCTAAGTTCTACAAAGTAAATACCAGCATTTAAAGATGAATTTAAAGTTGAAATCGGCACAAAGTTTTTGCCAGAAGTAAAGTTGGCTGTTCGCATTCCAAGTTCCTGACCCACTACATTTTTCAATGATATTTGAGTCTCAACCTGCTCTGTGAGGTTCAGAACCAATTGACTATTTCCGTCTATCGGATTAGGATAAACAGCAACATCTGCAAACAAACCAATTTCCTCAACACCGATTGATGAATTCGGGTTAATATTTATGTCATCAATGTATAGGTAACTCTGTCTGTCGCTTAAAGCTTCAAAACGAACGAGAACATGAGACTCACCAGCCATTGTTGCTAGAGAAACTTCTTCTTCACGCCAGTCAGAAGCATCAGGAACAAAAGTTGAAGTGACTAAGCCACCAGCGGTGTTTAAATCATCACCAGATTCGGTGTATCTAATAGTCCATGTTTCACCACAATTTCTCGATGCGTAAATCCTTAGTCGTTCAGAATGATTTGTTTCCGTTCTGTTTGAGTGCGCCAATCTGAATGTCATGAATGCATCACCAGATTCAACATTTGTCATATCAATAGCTGGGCTAATCAAATTATTGATGTTTCCTTCCGTAATACTTCTAAGGTTAATTCTAGCAGAGGCACTTCCTGTAAATGCGGCACTTGAACTTCGCTGCCAAGTCAAACCGCCTGGTGTTTCTATGGACCATTGCTCATTAGGGTTTGCGCTTTCCGGAAAATCTGGGTCCTCAATACCTTCTGTCCAAGGACCAGCAATTCCCCCGCCTAATTGAGTTACCACCACGGCATCTTGCAATGTTTCAGATTCAGACCCAGCTCCTGTTGTAATTGTAAGTGTTACATCATACGTTCCTGTGGTGTTATAGGTAATGGTTGGATTAGTACTGTTGCTTGTTGCAGGTGTGCCTCCCGGGAAAGTCCAACTCCACACCCAGCTTGGGTCTTCATCCGCTCCCCAAGAATTATCTTCAAATTCTACTTCTATACCCTCACACCCTAAGTTGTTATTTAAGAAGAACTCAACGTTAGGTACGCAAACATTTGTAAAGCCATCACTAGTACCAGTAGAAGACCTATTACTGATTCCCCAGTACGTGCTTCTTCCTCCAATGGAAGAGTTTGCAGAAGATTGCATACGTAACGCTTGACCTTCTGTCAACATTCTACCACAAGAAGAGTAATCCATGTGATTTTGAACATTGTCAACACTACCGCACGTCATTTGGTTTGTGTTGCAACCGCTTTCTGTTCCGATGGTATTAGGAGTGTCAGAAACCCCATCATCATCGCCACAATTACTTGCATTAGCATTATCGTTTGAGCCCCCCCAAACGTGACTTAGATTTAGCCAATGACCGAATTCGTGCGTTAAGCTGCCTTGAAATTGAGCTGATCTGAGTATAATTCCGTTTCTACGAGCACTAACCGAACCAGGCAAGTAGGTGTAGCCACCAGCACCACTACCAACGGTGTTAACCACCCAAACTTGTAAATATCTTCTGCTGTTGTCGTTCCAGTTAACTAAGTCCTTTAGGTCTTCACCACCAGAATAAGTTTGATTAGAAACCGTACGGGTAATCCCATCAGTACAATTCCCTTGGTAATCAATCTTAGCTAATCTAAGTTCAAACTCAGAGTCTCCAATAAACCCAGAAAATGGAGCGATAATAGAGCTCAAGTTTCCATTTTGAGCTCTTAGCTCGTCATTCACTGCGTCAAGTGCAGCTAGTATGGCAGGTTTAGAAAGGTTTTCCGAACCATAGTCATGCACAACATGAATTACGGTTGGAATAATCCGCACATCGCCTCCACCACGCTCGCCATAATTGGCTTCGGTATACTGTTGCGCTTCTCTTTCTAATTGCTCAATTAATAACCTCCTCTCAGGGTTTTGTGCCAGAATTTCTTCTGTTCGTTCATGAGTATCGCAGGTAAAGTTCTGTGCATTAGAATTAAAGGGCGTAGCAAAGCCCCATAATAACACATAAAAAGTGAGGGATAATTTTTTCATTTAGTTTGGTTCAATCCAGGAATTAACGATTTAATCATCCGAATGTTCCGCGAATATAGGATGCGGGTTGAAGGTTCTTTGGGCTTCTGGTTGACAAAAAGGTTGAATTGAATATCGTGATTTCAATTATCCTGACAGGTTTTTTTAGTTGGTTTTGACGGAAGTAAGTTTTGGCGGTGATGGCTCTCAGCCTAATAGCAGTTGTTCTTACATTTCTTTGAAATGAAGCGACAAACCTCAAACAATTGAAAATCACCTAAGCTCCCACATTATTAACCTTTTAGCCGTTGTGTCTCGTAAGACGAACTTCTTTAATGCAGTATCTCATAAAAGTGTTAGGCGGAAATTAACCTCGAGTGCCAAAGTGCTTTTCCGGATATGCACGATTTAGATTAGATCTTTTCGTTCCAACAATCAACCTATTCGATTGCTATTTTTGCCAACCTTCAAACAGGTACAATGGACAAAATTCTGATAGCGAATAGAGGAGAAATTGCACTACGTATTATGCGTTCTGCAAAAGAAATGGGCATTAAAACCGTTGCGGTTTTTTCCGAAGCCGATAGAAATGCACTTCATGTCAGATATGCAGATGAAGCGGTTTGTCTTGGTCCGCCACCATCAAACCAAAGCTATTTGTTAGCCGATAAAATTATTGAAGTCTGCAAAAAGCTTAATGTTGATGGTGTGCACCCTGGTTATGGTTTTCTCTCAGAAAATGCAGAATTCGCAAATGCGCTTGAAGCTGCTGGAATAATTTTGATTGGTCCATCGGCACACGCCATGGAAATAATGGGCGACAAACTAACTGCAAAGGCTGCTGTTAAAAGCTACAATATTCCAATGGTTCCGGGAACAGATGGTGCGGTTGAGGATATTGAAGAAGCGGTAAGAACAGCCAAAGAGATAGGTTTTCCTGTAATGATTAAAGCTTCTGCTGGCGGAGGTGGAAAAGGGATGCGCATAGTACATAAAGAGGAAGACCTAGAAGAGCAGATGAATCTCGCCATCAGCGAAGCAATATCTTCTTTCGGGAACGGAGCTGTATTTGTTGAGCGTTTTGTAAGCTCACCTCGGCACATAGAGATTCAAATTTTGGCTGATACACATGGGAATGTGGTTCATCTATTTGAAAGAGAATGTTCTATTCAAAGAAGACATCAAAAAGTAATTGAAGAAGCGCCTTCTGCTGTAGTTACAGAAGAACTAAGAACAAAAATGGGCGAATGTGCCAAAGATGTAGCGCGTTCTTGCGGTTATGTAGGTGCAGGAACTGTGGAGTTTCTGGTTGATGAAAACCTCGATTTCTATTTCTTGGAAATGAATACAAGATTGCAGGTAGAACATCCTGTAACTGAGATGATTACTGGTGTTGATTTGGTAAAAGAGCAAATTCGAGTTGCAAGAGGAGAGAAGTTGACTTTTACCCAAGAGGATTTGAAAATTAATGGTCATGCCATTGAGTCTAGAGTTTATGCTGAAGACCCTCAGAATAATTTCTTGCCAGACATAGGAACCCTAGAGCGTTATAAACGGCCTGAAGGACCAGGCGTAAGGGTTGATGATGGTTTTGAGGAAGGAATGGAAATTCCTATTTACTATGACCCTATGCTGGCAAAGCTTGCGGTTCATGCTGAAAATAGGGACGAGGCAAGAATGAAAATGGTTAGAGCCATTGATGAATATGAAATCACTGGAGTTAAGACCACGTTGTCGTTTTGTAAATTTGTAATGACTCATGAATCTTTTGCTTCAGGAAAATTCGATACTGGGTTTGTTGGTGAATTTTTTAAGCCTGAGATGCTGGATAATCAAGAACAAAAACAAGAAGAAGTAGCTGCTTTGATTTCTGCATTTGTAGGAAAAAGCAATTCTCAATCAGTTGCAATAGCTGCCAACTCAACTTCAAAATCTAACTGGAAACGGAACCGAACAAGTAGCATTTGACAACCAGCTTACAGGCTGGCGCGAAAATTGTCTTATCTTGAAATTATGCGTCCCATCGCCATCATCTTTCTTATTCTTATCGCTTTTAGTGCTTCGGCACAAAAGTTAGATGTGCATGGAGGAAAAGGTCAACCTGCTGCATATTTAGCTGCAATTAATTCGGATGAAGGCTCAGCTTCTGCTTTAATTAATGGGAATTTATACGATGCAATTGTGATTGATGGAGACACAATCCCAGTTATTAAATTGCCTGTAGCCAGCGCAACAGGTAAGCGTGTTTTTAAGTCTAAGAAATCGGAGAAACGTTACCGCAGACTGGAGTTTCACATCAAGAAAGTTTATCCGTACGCAAAATTGGCTTCCGAAAAAATGAAGGAAGTAGAGCTGGAGGTTGCAGGAATGACCAAGCGCGAGCGGAAGAGAAGAATGAAGCAACTTGAGAAGGAAATAAAGCATGAGTATACAGGCCAACTCAAGAAAATGACCTTCACTCAGGGTCGAATTCTCATAAAACTTTTAGACCGAGAAACGGGCGATGTTTCTTATGATATAGTTGCCACATTTCGCGGAAGGTTTACGGCTTGGTTCTTTCAGGGTATAGCCAAAATGTTCGATTACGACCTCAAATCTGAGTACGATGCAAAAGGAAAGGATAAACTAATTGAGGGAATTGTTCAAAGAATTGAACGAGGAGAGCTTTAAGCTTTCTTAGAAATTTGCAGCTCAATATTCTTCATTGCATCTCGCAGTCTGGCTGCTTCAATAAAGTCTAACTCCTTAGCGGCTCCTTCCATTGCAACTCTCACTTTTCCTAAATGGTTTTTCAACTCATCCTTGCTTAAGTATTCAACACCAGATTCAGCAGCTTGATTTAGGTCGTGTTCTGTATCGTATTTTGCTCTCCGCTTCATGCTTCCAGCAACAGAAGTTTGCTCCATAATTGCTTCGCGAGATTTCACCAAAGCAGTTGGAACCATATTATTATCTGTATTGAACTTAATCTGCTTCTCGCGCCTGCGCTCAGTTTCATCAATGGTCTGACGCATACTCTTTGTAATCTTATCAGCATACATGATTACCAATCCGTTCACGTTTCTCGCAGCACGGCCAGCGGTTTGAGTCAGTGCTCGTGATGAACGAAGGAAGCCTTCTTTATCAGCATCTAAAATGGCAACAAGACTTACTTCTGGTAAATCCAATCCTTCTCGTAAAAGGTTAATTCCAATCAGAACATCGAAGTTTCCTAAACGCAAATCGCGTAGTATTTCAACGCGTTCAACCGTATCAACTTCAGAGTGTATGTAGCGACATTTTACGTTCAACCTCGCCATGTATTTGGCCAATTCTTCAGCCATACGTTTGGTTAGCGTTGTAACTAAAATACGCTCTCCTTTTTGGATGGTTTTATCAACCATGTCCAATAAATCATCCACTTGATTTATGCTTGGCCGGACTTCAATTATTGGGTCTAAAAGCCCAGTTGGGCGAATAATTTGCTCCGCTATAATACCACCACTTTTTTCAAGTTCGTAATCGGCAGGAGTGGCGGAAACGTAGATTGATTGATTAACCAGATTTTCAAATTCATCAAACTTTAAGGGGCGATTATCCATTGCGGAAGGGAGCCTGAAACCGTAGTCAACAAGATTGATTTTACGACTCCTATCTCCGCCATACATTGCACCAATTTGAGAAACAGATACATGGCTTTCGTCAATTACCATCAGAAAGTCATCCGGGAAATAATCAAGCAAACAGAAAGGGCGAGTTCCGGCCTTTCGGCCATCAAAGTAGCGTGAGTAATTCTCAATGCCCGAACAATAACCCAGCTCTCGCATCATTTCTACATCATACTCAACGCGCTCTTTTACTCGTTTGGCTTCAAGTGGCTTTCCTATTTCATGGAAATAATCCACCTGCTTAACCATGTCTTCCTGAATTTGCCAAATCTTTTCAAGAAGCGTTTCACGAGTGGTCACAAAGTTGTTTGCAGGGTAAATGACCGCTCTATCCAACTCAGCAATTGTACTTCCTGTTGCAGGATCAATTTTTTCAATTTCCTCAATCTCATCTCCAAAAAAGACAATGCGGTAAGCATAATCGGCATAAGCCACATAAACATCCACCGAATCTCCTTTTACCCGAAACTGACCACGTTCTAAAGTGCTGCTTGATCTGGCATAAAGACTAGACACTAAACTGTGAAGCACCTTATCTCGGCTCACCACCTCTCCAACTTTAACCTCTACTGTATTGTTTGCAAAATCGGTAGGGTTTCCAATACCGTAAATGCAGGATACAGAAGAGACAACAATTACATCTCGTCTTCCAGACATAAGGGTGGAGGCAGCACTTAAACGGTGCTTTTCAATCTCATCATTAATCTGTAAATCCTTTTCTATGTACGTATCGGTAACGGGTAAGTAAGCCTCCGGCTGATAGTAATCGTAGTAAGAAACGTAATACTCAACCGCGTTGTTTGGGAAGAATTGCTGGAATTCTCCGAATAGCTGTGCCGCCAACGTTTTATTATGACTTAGGACTAAAGTTGGGCGGCCAGTTTGTGCAATTACGTTGGCTATTGTAAACGTTTTACCAGAACCTGTGGCTCCAAGCAGAACTTGATCCATATCTCCAGCTTCAACTCCTTCAACCAATTGCTTGATTGCCGTAGGCTGATCGCCCATGGGTTTGAATTCTGCCTGTAAGTCAAATTTTTCGTCCACTTACAGTGCGCTGAAATGATCGGTTAAAACTTTACGTTCTTCATCTGTGATTTTCGCATCCCAATGAATAAGCCAATAAAACAGCATTGGCATTTCTTTCTTCTCTACCATTTCAACAATTTCCTTTGCCACATGTTTTTGATCCTCGGCCGGATAAGTATTCCATTCCGAAAAATTCAAATGCTCACGCCCTTCATTAATATGTCCTTCAAGAAAATAGTTAACTGGCGTAATGCTAGCGTACCAAGGGTATTGGGTTTGATTCGAATGACAGTCCATGCATGCTTTATCAATAATGCTCTGAACCTCAGCGTTGTTGGGGTTGTACGTGTTTTCTGTACTTGAACCCACCTCAGTTATAGTATGCGGAATGAATTGAATCAACCCTAGAACGAGAACAACTGCGATAAATACTTTATTGGACTTTGACATGATGTTCGATTATTGAACAAACAAAAGTAAGCTAGGTTCTGCCAGATGTCACATTCGCAGATTTAATAGTATCATTAGGTCCAAAATCTATAATTCCACTTCTATGAAAACCTTTTACTCAATTCTGTTTTTCCTGATGTTTACGCTTCCGTTAACTGTGTTTGGCCAAGCCCCAGAAATGTTCAATTACCAAACTGTGGTAAGAGACAATGGTGGAAACGTATTGGCAAACCAGGAGATTGGAATAGAATTGCAAATACTTAGTGGCTCAAACTATGGAACACTTGAGTTTTCAGAATCTCATGTAGTAACGACAAATGATTTTGGTCTAATCAACTTGAAGGTTGGTTCGGGTACGCTTTTGTCTGGTTTGTTCACAGATATCCAATGGGGAAGCTTTTCTCATTTTCTTAAAACCAGGATGGATTTAACCGGAGGAACGAGTTACCAGACAATAGGTACTTCACAATTGCTCTCTGTGCCATATGCATTACATGCTGGAAATACTGGCGAAACTGGTCCTTCAGGGCCAGCAGGTCCGATAGGTGAAACTGGAGCTACTGGAGCTACTGGAGCTACTGGAGCTACTGGAGAAACAGGCGCCACAGGAGAAGTTGGGCAAGCTGGTCCAACTGGAGAAACTGGGCCAATAGGACCACAAGGACCAATTGGACTAACACCAACAATGCCTATAATTCAGCGGGGGAAAGCACTT
>JBLHEU010000099.1:0-11334 GCA_047614525.1 Bacteroidia bacterium
GGAGATTTCGATGCAACTGAAAGAACGGATTTAGGTTCTGGTATTGATGCAACTCTAACTTTATCTATTCCAATACCTGTAACGGCCCTTATCGGCCCAACTCGTATGAGAGTAAATGAAGATTGGGGTGCTTTCGCAACTGATGCTTGTAATACTGTTTCAAGTGGGTTTGGAGAAACCGAAGACTATACTGTAATTGTCTCGGATGGTTCTTTAGGCCCTATTACTCTTTGCAACATTTCTTCGGCAACTACAGCTGGTTTTAGCTGTAACTGTACTGATCTTACTGCTACACCAACAGACACAGAATTTCATTTTACTTCTGTAGGAAACTAATAATTTACCATAATGAGAAACCTTACTTATTCTTTCTTCGTTGCCTCCTTACTACTAGTTAGCCAAGGCATTTCTGCTCAAAACGTTGTCCCTGAGGGTTCAACGGTAATCGATTTAACGCTTCCTGAATCCATTTCTCAAGAAGCTAAAAAGTTAAAAACGTTAGAGAACGCAGTGCTTTTTAAAGGCACTTCTAAAACAGACTTTCAGGTTTATCTCAAGGAGGGGGCTAGTCTGAGAGATTTAGAAAAAGAACTTTCTTCTATGTTTGGAAAAGGGGTAAAAGCCATTCCTCATAAAGACTAAAAATCCATTCTTCGCATAAAAGCTCAGCAACTGCTGGGCTTTTTGTGTTTAGAGCATGTTTCTAAAGAGGATAAATGAGTTATTTTTAGAACTCAATTAGACCCCTAAAATGATCAAGCCCCCTCTACTAAAAGCATTGTTTGCCATAGCAGCTTCCGTGCTTCTATTTTCCCAATCCACTCTCGCTCAAGACAACGTAGGAATTGGAACTACAACTCCTCACGAAAATGCCATTCTAGATGCCTCCTCGGTGGAAAAAGGGTTGCTGATTCCAAGGATGAACACGCTTCAACGCTTAGGAATTAACCCCGTTGCAGGAGCTGATGGATTACTCGTTTATGACACAGACCAAGACCAATTCTGGCACTGGGACGGAACACAATGGGTTCAATCAACTGGACCTGCGGGACCAATTGGACCTGCCGGTGCAGATGGTGCGGCAGGTGCAAACGGAGCAACGGGTGGTGCTGGTCCTCAAGGAGCCGCTGGCGCTAACGGAACTACTGGATCAGCAGGTGCTGATGGAGCAAACGGTGCGAATGGCGCAACAGGTGCGGCAGGTGCAAACGGAGCAACGGGTGGTGCTGGTCCTCAAGGAGCCGCTGGCGCTAACGGAACTACTGGATCAGCAGGTGCTGATGGAGCAAACGGTGCGAATGGCGCAACAGGCGCAACAGGTGCTGCAGGTGCGGCAGGTGCAAACGGTGCTGCAGGAGCTACCGGAGTATCAGGTGCTATTGGTCCAGCGGGGGCAGCCGGGGCAGCGGGTGCTAACGGAGTAACAGGACCAACCGGGCCTGCGGCATCTAACAATACTGAAACAGTAAACCTCTCATCACAATCACAATTAACGGCTACCTCTACCGGGACCATTAGCTATGTTCAACTTCCGAACTTGACATATACGTTTACAGTACCAGCAGGAGAAACGTGGCATGTGCACGGTACGGCATTTGGCACAGCACTTAACCTTGGTAGCTTCGATGATTGTGTGGCTCAATTCGAGATATTCGAAAATGGAACTGGTACAACGAAACTTCAACGTGCATACATAGGAGATTCCAGTACTACGCTAACATTTGCTTATGGAACTTGGGCTATCAGCTACGCTAATTCTTTTGGCCCTGGAACATATACGTTAGATGTTAGAGGAGCTCATGCTGGTCCTGCGGGAGGAACAAATATTCAGCTTGCTGGCGGAGTTGGTGGTTTCCAATCTCATCTTGAACTACTTATAGTTAGATAATGAGAAAATTATCCTTGACCATAATCAGCGTATTACTTACTGCTTACATAGCTGTAAATGCTCAGAACAAATCTGATGCACCCTCAATTCATGAAACATCGGAACTCAACGGTAAAAAGATAGAAAACCCCAATTCTGCGGTTAATTCTTCTTCCTCTGTTGAGAAATCAGAAGGAGTTTTATCCAAAAACATCGATAAGACTAATCATTCAAAAAGAAAAGCGCTTCCAATAAAACGGTCAGCCGATATGCTTGAGAGAAAAAAAATTGAGCCGAAACTAAGCGACCCTCAATAGGGGTATTTTAAATTTAAAAACAGAAAGGCCCGATTCAAATGAATCGGGCCTTTCTGTTTTTAAATGAATCTGACGTTAAGCGTCAATCTTCGCGTACTTGGCATTCTTTTCAATAAACTCTCTACGCGGTGGAACTTCATCTCCCATCAACATACTAAAGACTCTATCAGCTTCCCCAGCGTTATCTATAGTAACTCTACGTAGCGTTCTAAAAGTTGGGTCCATTGTAGTTTCCCAAAGTTGCTCAGCATTCATCTCACCAAGACCTTTGTATCGCTGAATTCCTACAGAGGTTTCTTTTCCTTCTCCTTTCAGCTTTAATACTGCAGAATCTCGTTGGTCATCATTCCAACAATACTCAGACTTAGCACCTTTCTTCACCAAATAAAGTGGTGGCGCGGCTATGTACAAATAACCAGACTCAACTAATTCCTTCATATACCTGAAGAAGAACGTAAGAATAAGGGTAGCAATGTGACTACCATCCACATCCGCATCACACATAATAATCACCTTGTGATAGCGAAGCTTATCCATATTCAATGCACGTTCATCTTCCTCAGTTCCAATAGAAACTCCGAGAGCCGTATACATGTTCTTGATTTCCTCGTTTTCGAAAGCTTTATGTTGCATCGCTTTTTCAACATTCAGAATCTTACCACGAAGTGGCAGAATTGCTTGAAACATTCTATCACGGCCCTGCTTGGCAGTTCCGCCTGCCGAATCTCCCTCCACTAGGAACAATTCGCAGTTTACCGGGTCTTTATCAGAGCAATCAGACAGCTTTCCTGGTAAACCAGAACCGCTCATTACGTTTTTACGCTGAACCATCTCACGCGCCTTTCTGGCCGCATGTCTGGCAGTTGCCGCAAGAATTACTTTCTGAACAATTATCCGAGCATCGGCAGGGTGTTCTTCTAGGTAATTCTCAAGCATTTCACTTACCGCTTGACTAACTGGCGCGGTAACTTCTCTATTACCAAGCTTAGTTTTAGTCTGACCTTCAAACTGTGGTTCTTGAACTTTAACCGATACAATAGCAGTCAAACCTTCACGGAAATCATCTCCTGAAATTTCGAACTTCAGTTTATCCAACATTCCAGAAGCATCTGCATACTTCTTCAATGTATTAGTCAATCCACGTCTAAAACCTGAAAGGTGTGTTCCACCTTCGTGCGTATTAATGTTGTTCACATACGCATGAATATTCTCAGAGTAAGACGTGTTATAAACCATCGCCACCTCAACTGGAATTCCTCCTTTCTCACCTTCAATGCTAATTACATCGCTGATAAGTCGTTCACGATTGCCATCCAAAAAGGCAACAAATTCCTTCAAGCCTTCTTCCGAATGAAAAGTTTCAGTTGGAAACTCGCCTTTTTCGTCAGGAGTTCTGAGGTCTTTTAAAGTAACCGTAATCCCTTTATTCAGGTACGATAACTCTCGCATACGAGTAGCTAACGTTTCATAGTTGTATTCTAGAGAATCAAAAATATTTGCGTCTGGCTGAAATTCAACTTCAGTACCTCTCAGCTCTGTAGTTCCAATCTCTTTTACTGCCTCAAGGCTTTTCCCTAGCTGATAATGTTGCTCGTGAACTTTCCCTTCGCGAAAAACGGTTGCTCTAAGGTCTGATGAAAGCGCGTTTACAACGGAAACTCCAACCCCATGTAATCCACCAGATACTTTGTAAGAATCCTTATCGAATTTACCACCTGCACCAATCTTGGTCATTACAACCTCAAGAGCCGAGACTCCTTCTTTCTTGTGCATATCAACAGGAATACCTCTACCGTTGTCTCTAACGATAATTCCGTTCTTCTCTGTTATGGTAACATTAATATGGTCGCAATGTCCTGCAAGAGCCTCATCAATTGAGTTATCTACAACTTCATACACCAAATGGTGAAGTCCTCTAACTCCTACATCTCCGATGTACATTGATGGACGCATTCGCACATGCTCCATGCCCTCTAGGGCCTGAATACTGTCAGCCGAATACGCCTTTATTGGCTTATCTTTTTCTTCCACTTTTTCGGTCTTAAATTTTGTACTGAAAAATCAACATTCAAAGATACTTAAAAGCACCCTGACTAACCCCAATCTGAACTTGAAATAGGGTCACTTATCAACAAATTTGAAGGGGTTTTAAACAGCTAGAATCTAGAAGCTGAAATTCAGGCCTGCAATGAAGCTAAATCGCTGTGACGGATACTGTTTCCAGATATCGTAACGGAGGGCCGCAATGTTTCTAAAATCAACGAATGCTCCCAACCATTTCCTGTATCGATACTCAATTCCAATGTTGGCATCCGCATAGCCGTTAAGCGTAACTGGAGTCATTGAAATGACCCCAAGTGAGTCTGCACTAAATCCTCTAGCTAATCTTGGTCCATAAGCACTGATTGACGCTTTGAAAATCAGCTTGTCTTTCAGGTTGTAGTTACCGGCAAACGTGAGCCTGAAAGGAGCTTCGTGCCATGGTTTAATGCTATCTGATGGCATAACGAAAAAGCGATATTCGGCCTCAAGACTAAATGCCAATTTGTTTTTTAGTTGGTAGCTCAAAGCTCCTTTAACATTTGTTACTCGCACATCGTGATGTTCAGCTAAAAACTTATGTCCTAAACCTTTAGATGTGTCGTTTACAAAGAACATCTGCTGACCAGTAATTATCTCGGCAACAGAAACATCAAACCCAACGCTTTTGATTATGCTTCCTTTGAAACCACCGTACACGTTCAGTCTTTCCCAGCTGTTACTTAGTTCTTGGTCTGTTTCGAAATAAGGGTTGAATTGAGAAATTGAGCGTAAGCCGTTACGTGTTACGCCTCCTGTAGCGCCAACGTAAAACCGCAACATTTTCTTAACGATAAAGTAGTGAAAATCAAGAATTGGGAAGAACAAAACCTTGGTGGTGGAATCGTTTACATCGAGGGAAAAATCAACTCCCAAATCAATTCCCCAACGGTCTCTTCTTGCTCTAAATTCTGGCTGAAACGACCAAATTAAATTGTTGGTTGTAAGACTCGTTTGCTCAAGATTGTAGTAATCGAACTGCGTTCGAATAAGCATTTTCTCCTTCTTGATTTTGAAAGCTATTCCGCCATACAATTTGGCATAATGTTCTTGCCCTCCGAAGTTTCCTCTTGTGTATGAATAGGCCAATCCAGACTCATTCATCATTCTGAGCTTCTTGCCTTGTAAGGCATTCAAATCTAGATTGAATCCAACATTATGGAATACTTGATGCAAACTATCGTCAGATACAGCACCGAGGTTTGAAAAATTGACATCATTTAAATCCCAACCATAATAGTAATTCTCGTCAACGTCATATTCTAATCCACCAGACAAAACATGATGCTTGAGAAAATATTTTCCAAATCCACGGATTCCAGCATCTGTAAAACCGAAATTTCTGACCTTATTAAGTTTGGCAAATGATGAATGATATCTGGCAAAGAATCCTGCTTGATATTTCTTACTTCTAAGACTGCTAAAACTCCCCTCAAAAAAAGGCATGGTGTAATTACCAAAACCAACCTTAGCAAAGCCATTGTAAAGCTTGGCCAATGGCTCATTAGAAAGCTTTGCGGCTTTAAGCGGCTCTGCTTCGTAACTCACTTCTTTCACCTTAGGAATAACCGAATATTCAATTTTTGGCAACTCAGTTGTATCGTGCTTTATCTCAGGTCTGGAGAGAATCTTTTTGGCATCTCTAGCAACGGGTCGATAATCCTTTCGAATGGTAAATCTTAGGCTATCTGGCAGTTGATCTTGTGCCAAAACTGAGACCGTACTTCCAAAGAAAAACGATCCAACCAATATGTATGAAATCAGTTGTTTCATTCTTCCTCCAGAATTGGTTCGTATTCCTCCTCAACATCAATCTCAAAAATGTCGTGTCTTACTTTTTTCTCTTGTTCAAACTCAATGTCCCAATCTGCTCCATCTTTTCTTTCTTCAAGCTTAGGCTGTGCGTTCGTTATCTCGTCAAGCTTACGCTGAGCTTCCACTTTCAACTCGCCATTATAGTTATCAATCAAATTCTGAAGTGTCAATTTCGCTTGAAACAAATCGTCTTGCTTGATGTATGTATCGGCCAATAATAGGAAGGATTTAGAAATCCATTCGCCATAATTTGGGAAGACGTTTACCATCTCAAAAATCAATTGCTGGGCAATTGCAACCGAGTCTCTAGAATAGTTGATGAAAGCCAAATTGTAGAGCGCCTCTGCCCCAACCTGGTTATTGGATTCTAGCAGTGTTTGCTTGAATCGCTCCTCAGCCATTCTGATATTATTCTGAGCCAAGGCGCATTTTGCGGAAGTCAATCCAGCTTCGCTGATAATCTCTTCTGGCACTTTATCAGACCTTCTCAACTTCTCAGAATAATTGTGCGCCTCTTCAAAATTGTTGAGCAAATAATTACATCGCATCAGACCTACTCTAGCTTCCATCAGGTTTTCAGCGTTCTCAGCAACTTCTTCAAGCATTGTAAATCGCAATAGCGCATCATTATAATTTGCTTGGAAGAAATAAATCTGAGATGCCGACATTAAAGAGCGTTCGGTAAACACGTTTTTCTTGAAATTGAGAACGTGGTCGTATCCAATAATAGCTTGATCGTAATTCTTTAACTGCACCGCTGTTTCCGCACGATAGAAATTGGCGTTTAGCTTAAAATATCCGTTAGGAAACTTATCCAAATACGCCTGAAACTCTGCCAGCGCTTCATCCAAATTTCCTCGAAGAAACATGAATTCTGCGCTTTCATAGTATGAGGTATCCAACGCGCCAGCTGTAATATCTGGGAAGTTGTTGTCTGCTACGTACTGCTCAAACCCAGGAACATCTCCTTTCTCCACGTAAATTTTCTGAATCTTCATTAAAGACTCTTTAGCTTCTTCTGTAGCTGGATAATTCTCAGCAACATCTTCGAAAAGCGGTAGAGCCAGTTCATCTGAACTTTGGTTATAAAACAACAAGCCTTTGTTCAGCTTGGCCTTTCGAACATAACTAGAATTGGGATGCTCAGAAATAACCAAATCGAAGTATTCTATTGCTTCCTGAGCCTTGTCTTGAAAGAAGTATGTTTCGGCAATTTCGTACTTGGCATCTGCCGCAAAATCCGTTTCTGGATAGTTGCTGAGCATTGCTTTTAGCGTCTCAACTTTAGATGCATTTTCACCATCTAAACCGTAGCAAACAGCTATTTGAAAAATAGCATAATCTGTATCAAACTTGTTGTATTTAATGGCTTTATCGTAAAACTCAATGGCCCTTTTATTATCCTTTTGGAGATAAAAAGCATCTGCAATTCTTAGGAAACCGTCATTGACTCTAAGCGAGTCATTTTTCTCGTAATCAACAAATTTCCTGAACCAACTTATCGCGTTTTCAAAATTTTCATTCTCGAAATAAACGTAAGCTAAACCATAATGCGCTTGACCAAATTCTGGTAGTTGAATTGAAGCTGGTGCTTCCATGAAAAGCTTGTAATGTGCTTCTGCCGTTTTCCACTTTTTCATTCTGGAATAAGCTTCTGCCTGCCAAAAAATTGCTTGTGCGGTTATGTTTGGATTGACAGGAAATTTATCCGAACGCTTTAAGAAATGAACCGCGCGTTTAAACCGTAAATCATGGAAAAGTTCTGTTCCGCGCAGATAAGCAACGCGTTGATAAATAGTTTTCTGTTCTGGGGTTTGGTCTTTGATTTTCTCAATGGACTTAATAGCCGCTTCATAATTCCGGGTTTTCAAGTAAACTTTAAGTAAGAATTCGTAAGCCTCATCAACCCGCTCGCTGTTTGGGTTCTTATTGATATATTCCTCAAAAGCTTGAACGGCTTCGTTGTATGGGTCGTAAGAAAGTTCGTACGCGGCTTTGGCAAAATTGAAGAGCGCATCTTCCTGAATCTCTTTATCAAACGCATACTTGGAAGCATTTCTAAACGCACCCCGAGCTTCCATTTTTTTGTCCAACTTCAAGTAACAATCACCCATATGATAATGCGCCAGTTGGGTTAAATCATCTTCCTCTGTTGTTACCTGCTGAAAGTATTGCAACGCTTTTTCAAAATCACCTCCACGATAAGATGCGTAAGCCAATTTATAGCGATCATCGCGGTTACCGCCTAATTCGGAAATAGCAATTTCCATATTCGGAATTGCCTCTGCGTATTGGCCTAGATTAAAGTGTGCTTCTCCAAGAATTCTATGAATCTCGCCTCTCTTACTTTCAGAGAAATCTTTCGCGAGTAATTCTTTCCCATAGGTTAAAACCTCCTCATTTCTGCCTTGTCTGTAGATAATCTGAAGAATGTAGAACGGGGCAACTTTACCAAACAATTTATCAGATTCTAACTCTCTAAACCCAGCAAGGGCGGCTTCGTTTTTCCCTTCTCTATAAAGGATATAAGAACTGTAATACTGAGCTGGAGAACGATACTTCTTTCCTCCTTCCAACACATGAGATAAAGCGGCTTTAGAAAGGTCGTATTCCTCTTGTTGAAAATGAGAATAACCCTTTTTGAAATAATACTCCTCGAGGTATTTCTGATCTAAATCGAGTTTATCAACTAATTCTAGCTGATCTAAAACAGAACGATGACGCTTTTTGGTAAAGTAGTATTTGGCCAATTTATAATGGGCCATATTCACGAATGGATGCTCTGGATAAACTTCAATGAATTCCTTCATTAAATATTCTCCATCCTTATTAAAAAGCTCTAAAGCGGAAGATGCGATGTAGTAAGAAGCGTTTTCTTGCTGAATAGTGGGAAGTGCTCTTGGATGATTCAACGCCTCACCAAACCGTTCTTGCGCTTGTCCGTATTTCTGCTTTTGATACAGCTCAAGCGCTACAGAATACTCACGAATTGGGTCTACATCAGCAGAAACACGCTGTGCAAATGAATCTGCCGATGGACCGAGAATAAACACCCCGCTCAACGCCACAAACACCCACAATTTTATCAGCCGAATAGACTTAGTCATCCGTGCTAAATTATCTTGATTAAAGACCTACTAATTGAGCGAATACAATACTTTTCAACGGGAGTGTGTTAACTCGATGAGACGCTTAAAACACCGGGGGAGTCTTAACGGGCCAAAGTTACCCGGCCGGTATATTGGGTAGTCGTTCCGTAGATGCTTAGAATGGTAAAATCATAAACATAAACGCCTAGTTCAACGGGTTTCCCTTGGTAAGTTCCATCCCAATGAAAACTGGGGTCGTTAGATTCAAATAATTGCATTCCCCAACGGTCGGTAATTTTCATGTTATACGCTTTCACACTTTCTCCTATGCCGAAAAAAGTTTCGTTAATTCCGTCATCGTTTGGACTGAACGCAGAGGGAATGTAAAACGTGGCAATC
This sequence comes from Bacteroidia bacterium, assembly GCA_047614525.1. Lineage (GTDB taxonomy): Bacteria > Bacteroidota > Bacteroidia > UBA10329 > UBA10329 > UBA10329. The sequence goes on from JBLHEU010000099.1 coordinate 9,567, forward strand.
GATTCGACAAAGACCTGACCAAAGGCAACATCCTGGCAATCGCCATTGGTTACGGTTAGGGCAATATCAAATGTGCCTGGGTCGGTATAAGTATGAATTGGGTTTTGTACCGATGAAAGGGTACCATCGCCTAAATTCCAGTTCCAAAGAAGTTCATGCTGAGACTCGTCTTCGAATTCGGCATTTGCATCAAGTAAAGACAACGTTTCTTCTTTAATAGAGAAATCTGCAATTGGAGTAATGTTGGCCCGCACCGCATCGGCAATTTGTAAAACTGTATTGCATCCTTCAGTAGAAGTCACAGACAACGTAACATCAAAAAATCCGGAATCCTGATAGGTATAAACTGGATTACCATTCGTTGAGCTACCACCATCTCCAAACTCCCAACTATATGTGTCTAAAAATCCAGCAGCCAATGTAGATTGATCAACGAAAAACACTTCGTGAGGAACGCAACCAACGGCTTCCACAACATTAAAGTCTGGTTCGGGATTTGGGAATACTTGAATGTTGATTGTGGCACTGGCAAAACATCCGCTATCAGTTGTTGCGGTTAGTGAGACAACATAATTTCCATGGTTTAAGTATGTATGTGCTACATCAACACCATTTACGATAGTGGCGTCTCCAAAATCCCAATCCCAACCCGTAATTGTATTGTCTTGTGGTGAAGAGTTGTTCACAAACTCGGTCTCATCATTCAAGCATGTATCAATTCCGGTAAATGCAATTTCGGGCGTAGGATTTACAAGTACATCTTGCGTTATTGAACCAGCGCATCCATCATCCGTTACAACATCAAGTTGCACCGAAAAAGTTCCTGAATCTGAGTACAAATACATTGGGTTTTGGTCAGGCGAAGCGGATGGACCATCACCAAAACTCCAAGCCCAGGTATCTATTGTTGATACAAAAACCGATGACTCATCTGTAAATTGAGTTTGGTTGCCATCGCATACGATACTTGAACCAAAGCCGGCATTTGGATTATCATGGATAGTTATCAGTACCTGAGTTTGGTCGTAGCAACCTGCTGCATCGGTAACGCCAAGAATAACGGTGTAAGGCCCAAAGGCAAAATTACTGTACGAAATAGTTGGGTTTGGAAGCGTACTTGTTGTGTTTGGAAACGCTGGAAGAAAGTTGTTGTCCCCAAAATTCCAGTATAAATCCAACACACCTCCTGTGCTTTGACTTCCAAACTGAATAATTTCGTCTTCACAAAAGGATTGCCCATCAGTAATATTCATGATGGCATTTGGCATTGGCAAGACCATTGCGTTTGCAGTAGCTGAAGCCATACAGCCGTTTGCATCTGTGAGGTTTAGCGTTACCGCGAAAGCTCCATCTGTGGTGTACGTATGGTCGGGACTAACCGAATTATCAGCTGGTGCTCCGTCTCCAAAATTCCAGGCATGAATCAATCCATTACCAGTACTATTATCTGTGAATACCGAAGGATTGCCAAGACAAACATCTGGTGGTTGAACAAAGTCTGCGACAGGTAAAGGGAACACTGTAATTTCCACATCATCCGTGCTTGAACAGCCATTAATATTGCTGCCAGTTACTGTATAAATGGTTGTAGAATTACCACTAAAAACGGGGTTGAAAATTAAAGCATTACTCAAATCAGCGACAGGATTCCAGTTATAATTTGCTGCGCCATTTGCTGTAAGTTGTGTGGTTTGCTGATCACAGATACTAACGTTAACTCCAGCGATAACAACAGGAACTACATTGACGGTAATTGTCATATCGTCTG
>JBLHEU010000100.1:0-11273 GCA_047614525.1 Bacteroidia bacterium
TAATAGCGCACGCTACTTTGAATACTATTTCGGGAAGTACCCAAATATTATTCGTAAAAACAGAAACTCCATTGCTATTATTAATGGAGATGAATCACTAGACGAATTACGCGCCTTAGGCAAAGACATTTTCAGGTATTTCGGATTGGGTTGTAGGAATGTTTCCAAGGTTTATTTGTCCGATAAAATGAGTCCCGAAATGTTTTTGGCAACGCTAGAAGATTGGAATCCAATTGGGAATCACAGCAAATACTTTAATAATTACGAGTATCACAAGGCCATTTATCTGGTTGAGAAAATGGCTCACTTAGACAATGGTTTTCTTCTGCTTCGCGATGAACCTAGTTTAGGTTGTCCGGTTGGTGTGTTGCATTTTCAGGCGTATTCAACATTAGATCAGATGAAAGCTGAAGTGAAAATTCACGAAGACCAAATTCAGTGCGTTGTAGCTTCAGACAAGCTTGGAATTGATAATTCAGTTCCATTCGGGAAAGCACAATCTCCAGAATTATGGGATTACGCAGATGGAGTTGATACGATGGCTTTTTTGCTGGCTTAAAGCAAATTAAACGCCTTATAAACCTTCCTCAAAGGCAATCCCATTACATTAAAGTAACAGCCTTCGATTTTTTCAATTCCTATATAACCGATCCACTCCTGAATACCGTATGCGCCAGCTTTATCAAGTGGTTTATACTTCTCTACATAAAAGTCAATCTCGGCTTCGGTCAAAACTCTAAACTGAACTTGGGTTTTATCGTAATCTGAGATGGTTTGCTCCGAAGTACGGATGGTAATTGCTGTGTAAACCTCATGAGTTGAGCCTGAAAGAAGTCCAATCATACGTTTGGCTTCGGCTAAATCTGTAGGCTTTTGAAGCTCGGCTCCATCCAGCCAAACAATGGTATCTGCGGTTAAAACAATCTTGCCAGCAAGCTCCTCTTCAGAAAAAGCGTCTGCTTTTAGCTTAGAAAGAAAGAGCGGGATTTCCTGGGCTTTCAGATTATCAGGATAAATCTCCTCCACGTTTTTAGGCTGAACAGAAAACGGAACACCCAGTTCTTCAATCAACCATTTTCGCCTTGGAGAGGCAGAAGCTAAAACGAGCTCCTTGTCTTTCAAATCAATCATCGAACAACAATTCTAAACACAATCATAGATAATATTCCGCCAAGCATCAGCAACTTAATAAGCGTGCTTACGCGATGAAAATCTTGGCTTGTTTTTCCGCGTACAATCTGAACCAATCCCATAAGTGCAGGCGCTTGAACAGCACCAAAGAAATATCCAAATAAAAGGAATTGATTATCGCGCAGCCAAGCCATTTGCAACCAAGCAATAATGCCAATTAAGAGCACTAACAATAAAGATGCAATTGCCTTTGCGCCATTCATCCCAAGCACAATAGGAATTGTACTACAGCGCAGGAGTGTGTCTCCTTTCATATCCTCCATATCTTTTACCAACTCTCTAATAAATGTGGTAAGAAATGAGAATACGGCAAATGCCATTAAGTAGCCAGTCCAAGGAAGGTTCATCCAACCGTCAGGGTTGCACATCATCTCAATATATAATGGCAAAAACGGCACCAACCCTGCCAGTAATGCAACCACCACATTGCCAATTAACAACTGGCGTTTGTAAGAATGAGAATAGAAATAAAGTCCGCCTGCCGCCAGCATAAATATGAGCGAATTAGAGACATTACCTAGTTGCCAACAGAGAAACATTCCGGAGCCCAAACCAGCAGAGCCAAGTGCGTAATAAAGGTTCCAAGCCCTTTCTTCAGAGATTGATTTACCAACAATCATTCTGTCTGGCTTATTATGCAAATCAATGTCTTGGTCAAAAATATCGTTAATCACGTTGCCCGAAGCAGCAACAAGCATTGTTGCCAAAGCCAAGACAATCCAATGAAAATCTAACAAGCAAGATTCAATCCCAGAAAGGGCCGAAAAAGCATCAACCAACTGGGTTTTAGCAAGTAGAAAAATAAGCCCAATAATAAGAACGTTGGGCCAACGAATAAGCTTCAAATAAGCGCTTAGCACCTATTTGTCTTTTGCAGCTTCGGCTTCTTTAGCCGCTTTTTCGGCATCGTAAATATCATTCAGGCCATCAACCACATCTTTGGTAATGTCTAATGCCGGATTTCCGTAAAGAATTCCACCCGCCTGATTAGAATATGCAAGCACGTAAGAAAAGCCATACTCCGCATTGTATTCCTTAATAAAATCCTTCATCCGCTTGTTTACAGCCAACGTTCCTTCAGCCTCTTTATTAAGCAAACGTCTTTGCTCTTTATCTTGCAAAGCCATAATATCCTGCTCAGCAGCCATCGAAAATTCCTGAGCGCTGGCTTGCATACTCTGCAACTCCTCCATCTTCATATTTCGCAGCGTTTCGTTCATCGTAGAACCTTGGCGCTCCAACTCTTCATACTTGCGCTGAAACTCTGTAGCCATCGTCTGAACTTCCTTCTCCAATGTTGCCGTTCTGGTCTGAATTCTTCGCTCGCTTTTCTTACGTTCAGCTTCCAATTCCATCTCCAATTCGTAAATCAAATTGTAGTTTCTCAGCAAACTATCTTGGTTGATGTAAGCAATTTTAAGCGTAGCAGAAACACTATCAATTACAGCAGAATCAACAGTGTTTTTTCGGGCTTCAGGAGCTTTTTCAGCAAACTGAAAATAGAACAGCACAGCAATGGCAATTGCCAAAATCGCGTTAATACCAAGCGAAAGGTTTTTCATCTCATAAAAATTTAAGCGGCAAAGATAATCTTTGAACGAAACTGTGTAACCATTTGGGCGTTCCCGCTAAAAGTGATGGCTGACCTTCTCCAATTATGAGCGGAGCGGGTCAGGCTTTCCGCTGTATCTTTTCTTTTGCAAGCGGTGGCTGAGATTCTCCAAGTCTGAGCGATGCAAAAGAAAAGGATGATGCTCAAATCCCTAACGCGCGGGCCACCCAGCTATAAATCAACTCTGCTTTTGCAGAATATCTAGCGATTCTTTAATGTGCTTGGTAGGACTTAATTGCGAATCAAACTTATGAATCACCTTACCTTCTTTGTTAATCACAAACGTTACACGGCCAGGAATCATCCCAAACATATCGTAGGCGCCATACGCTTTTCGCACCTTACCAATTGGATCGCTTAAAAGAACAAACTGCAATTGGTGATTTGTAGCAAACCCCTCATGACTTCCAGTTCCATCACCACTAATACCAATTACCTCAGCACCAGCTTCTTTAAAATCATCATAGCTATCTCTAAAAGAACACGCTTGTGCTGTACAACCAGGCGTTTCATCCTTCGGATAGAAATAAACTACTACGCTTTTCTCACCACGATAATCACTCAACTTAACAAGCTCTTTGTTCTTGTCTTTCAATTCAAAATCTGGCGCCATATCGCCAATATTCACTTTTCCCATTTCTTTATTTTCTGATTCACAGGACGCTAATCCAACTACCAATAATATAGCTATACTTAATCTGTACATCGAATTATTTAACACCTTCAAATCGTTTTAGTTCTTGCAAAATAAGCTTTGTCACCTCCTCCCCTTTTATGTACACCATCAGGTGTGTTCCGCCATGTACCTTAATGGGGTTCTTAATCCGCTTTATCGGAAACATACTATCATTGGTTCCGTGGATATGCGCAATCCTAGATTCATCTCCCTTACCTCTCCATTTTGGAGCATTAACAATTGCCCAACGCAAAAATTTATCATCCTGTTCCTTAAACATCTGCGTCATGTGCTTGGTGTCTCCTTTAAGGCGCTTTTTCTGAGCCATCTCCCAAAACGAAGTAAACCGCTGCATGGTATTTGGCGGCATTAATCCTTGTAAAGGAAACAACCGGCCCAACTTTAAAATATTGGAGCGCTCTTTATGAGACTTTATGCTCGACACCAAAACAACCTTTAACTCAGGCATAAACGTGGTCATCTCCGAAGCCAGCATTCCTCCTAAGGACAAGCCAATTACCACAGGGTTTTCCGTCTTCATAATTGGTTCCGCCATTTTGCGGGCATACGTGTGCATATTATCCTTCCATTCAGGAATAACCCAGGGAATATGCGTTTGCTCGTAACCGTCTAGCTTAATCCTATTAAAAGCTCTATGGTCTGCACCTAGCCCAGAAATAAAAAATATATGTGGCTTTGGCAAAGGTGTAAGGGCTAAGATGAAAGTAGAAAGGACTACCGATTTGTTTAAGTTTGACTGCAATATTACTCACTCTTTTCTCCTTATTACTTACGCCTTACACCTAACTACGTTGGCAAAGCTAAAACTTGACTTACACGAAATCTTTAACAAGGGCGTGAAAATTGACCAGGCCCTGAACGATATTATTGATGAAGCCATTGAAAGACGTGTACCAATTGTGGAAATAATCCCCGGTAAAGGCAGTGGCCAATTAAAGAAGAAGGTAATTCGGTTTTTAGAACAAAAGCACATCAAAGCAAAGTATCATCGCATTGATAAAGACAGTAAGAATTTCGGAAGATTATTTGTGAGATTCAAACATTAAAACCCTGTAGGCTTCCACATGTATTTCTTGGTTCTCAAATCGAAATAAGCCATTTTATCTTCTTTTTCCAATCTGAGAAGATCCCCCTCCATAAGTACAATTTCGTCCATCGCACATGGAATAAGGTACTCACCCATTTTACTAATTACGCAGCTAAATTCGCCTCTTCTTACAACCGCAACCCCTTGTGTAAAGTCTAACGCTTCGGCATATTCAGTTGGCACAACCAAATCTCCAGTATCATTTATATACCCCCAAAACCCTGCTTCTTTCACAGATGCCATTCCATCAGAAAAGCCACCTGTATCCTCAAAACCTGGAGGAATTACATCAATTCCTGCAGCATTGAAAAAACCAAACTCATCACCTTTTTTAGCGGCAAATCTTCCGTCTTTCAGTGGGTCAATAAGGTCATATTCAAACGATTTTACTTCCGCACCAGTTTTATCAATCACCCCAAACTTGTTACCTTTTCGGGCAATAGCTTTTCCCTCGGAAAATTGAAATCTGGTCATTTGTTCGTCTGACCCATCATAGATTAAGGAGATAACCTCGTTTCCATAACGATCTATATAACCCAATTTATCATCCAATAAAACGCACGCTAAGCCTTCAGAAAACACACCAATTCGGTCGTACTTAAATGGTGTAATCGAATCTCCACTCGGATTAATTAGTCCCATTTTCCCGCCTTTACGAACTAGGGCTAAGCCTTCTTTGAAAGGCTGTGCTTCTTCATAATGGCACTTAATAGCAACTGTTCCCTTGGTATTCATGTAGCCCTTGAATCCTCTTAATTCTATAGCGGCTAAGCCTTCAGAAAAGTCCCATGCTCCTTCTAGCTTGAGCGCAATGGATAGCTCGCCTTTTGAATTAACAAACCCGTACATGTCGTCTTTGACAACGCTTGCTAATCCATCCTGGAAATCGTAAACCTCATCATACGTTATCGGAACAACCACTTTACCTGTTAAGTCAATGACGCCCATGTAATCTCCTCTACCAACAATTGCAGTTCCATTATTGAAAGCTTCGGCTTCATCATTATTAAATGGAATAACCGTTCTTCCCTTTTTACCGATATAACCCCATCGACCGTTCTTGTAAACAGCAGTCAAACCTTGACTGTAATCTCCTGCATTATCGTATTCAAACGGAATCATCACTTTACCTGTTCTGCTAACAAACCCAAACTTTCCATTTTGCGCTGCTGGAAACAATTGCATCGTAAGAATATTCAACTCATCATCCAGTTCCTTCATGAACGGATAGTCCGGATATTCTAATTTAAAGTCGGCTAAAGACTCCGCATCTAATTCTGGCGCATACAGTCTAAACAGCTTTCTCCAAGCATCATTATAGTAAGGACTATTGGGGTTTTCTCTTACAAATTGATGCACCGACTTAACCGTTGCGTTTGCCATAGAAAGCTCAAATATTTTATCGTCTGCTTGTCGCTTAAACGGTGAATCGGGATAATCTTTTGTAAAATTCTTGAAGCTCTCAATTGACCCCTCTTTAGTTTGTTCCTCGAACAGAAATCGCTCAAATAATGACTTTGCCTCAACCGTTTCTGGTGAACCTGGAAAGTCTTTAATGAATTTCTTAATTGCCACAGATGAGCCCGCAGTCTTTGCATCATTAAAGGAAATAGTGGCTTTCAAATCCAGAATCTTCTTTTTCTGAGGTGCGGATGGAAATCTTCTCAAGAAATCATTGCAAGCCTTCAGCGAGTTTTCCGTCAACGCTTCATCTGTTGCAAACATGTAAACCATAATCCGCAGCCCTTCAATCCCTTTTTCCGAAATACCGTAAGGCGCCAGGTTTTTCTTGTCTTTATCGGAGGCCAATCTCCAGAACGATTCAGATCGCTTAGAATAAACTAAGGCAGAGTCTAGGTTGTAAAACGCATTTTGCTTGGCGACATGAACTAAGCACAAACCGAAATTCCCGGCCAATTTATCTTTGCGCTCTAATTTGGTAAAAAGCTCGCGTGCCTTGAAATAATCTTTCACTTCAAGCGCTTCAAACGCTTTGTCGATTGTGCCTGCTTGTGTCTGAAACACACTTAATACCATTACTATAATGGCTGACAAAAAACTTGTCTTGAAAATACTGAGTTGCATAGACGTGGGGGTTCTGGAGAGTAAAAGTAACACTCAAAAGATACCCGATAAAGACTTGTTTCAGAGCTCTATTTCAATCTCTTCGAAAAGTTGCTTTAATTCAGCAATAATCATAGCTGTAGCACCCCAAACAGTATGTCCGTCAACCTCAAATGAAGGTGTTTTAAACTGAAGTCCTGTACTCAACTTTATGTCCAGTTCATCAATAATATCATCGTGAAGCAAGTATTTCAAATCAGGGGTTAAGATAGATTCTACTTCGTGCTGATCAGGAACTAGGTTTGGAGGATTATCTAACACGCCTAAAATCGGGTGCACCAAGAAATTACTGGGTGGAATATAAAGCTCGGTTAAGCGACCAATTACACGCACATCATCCTGCCTAATATTCACTTCTTCCTCTGCTTCGCGAAGTGCAGTATGAAAAATGTCTCTATCCTCAGGTTCAACTTTACCGCCAGGAAAACTAACCTGCCCGCTATGCGTGCCATCATAATCTGGACGTTTCATCAACACCGTTTTAATAATTCCCTTATCCGCGTAAAGTGCAATGAGAACCGCTCCAATTTTGGCTTTAGAAGTGTCAGGTTTGTAGCTGGCCGTGGCCTTTGCTCGTAATGGGCTAGCCATTTTTAACTGTGCTTGAATACCTGGCAATGGCGATGTCATCCTCTCGGATAATCGGGCTGTAATTTCATCCATCATAGCGAACAAATATAGTCGGAAGGCGTTCGGGGTTTATCTACTTTTAGCCGCATAATCTGTTCCGATGGCATCTTATCAACCCCAACATCTTAAATCGACTTACTACCTAGACAGCGACAACCCTGAAATTGTTGCTTTTGCCCAGGAAAATATTGCTGGTGCCACATCCAATAAAGAGAAAGCCGTAAAGCTTTATTACGCGGTGCGAGATGGTTTTAGATACAATCCGTACGGACTACATATTGAACCGGAAAAAATGCGGGCAAGCGCGTTGCTCAAAGCTGGAGAAGGACATTGCATTGACAAAGCCATATTTTTAGCTGCTTGTGCGAGAGCGGTTGGTATTCCTTCTCGATTAGAGTTTGCAGATGTAAAAAACCACATCAGCACGCAGAAGCTTATTTACACACTGAAAAGTGATGTATTTGCAATGCACGGAATTGCCCAATTATTTATTGATGGAAAATGGATGAAATGTACTCCTGCATTCAATAAAGAATTATGTGACTTTTTTAACGTTGAACCATTGAAGTTTGATGGCGAAAACGATAGCATGTTCCATGAATTTGACAAGAAAAACAACAAGTTTATGGAGTACGTTGGTCAGCACGGAACGTTCGATGATTTTCCGCGTGAATATTTTATCGGAGTAATGATTTACAACTATCCACACATTTTTCCTTACGAGAAAATTAGAGAGGCTTACGTTAATCTTCAAACGCCTTCTTCGGTCGATGCTTGATGCATCTTAATGATGCTTTCACTTACATCAGCGTAAAGCTTCTTTAATTCTGGAGAAAGCATCTGCAAATGTTCTTCCATAACCTTTTCATCATTCCGCTTGGCAGGACCAGTTTGCGAGGTCTTTGGATGAGCTGTTAAAATGTTGGCCGCAGTTTTCTTAATCAGAGGTTTAAGAATATCTAAACTCATTCCGCTATCCTCAAGAATTTGTGCCGATAAAGCGTAAAAATGGTTTGTGAAGTTGCACGCAAATACTGCTGCTACATGAGAAACTTTTCGTTGTTCTGAATTTAAAACTTGAACATTATTGCTTAAAGATTGGGCCAATTCTAGTAACACGTCTTCGTTCCATTTCGAATTTCCTTCAATACAGAACGGTACTTCAGACATATCAACTTCTGCATGTTTATGCATGGTTTGAAGTGGATAAAAAACACCAATTTCATCTGAGCTATTCTCCAAATCAGACATCGGAACGCTACCAGAAGTATGCGCCATAATTATTCCATTGCACGAAATTTGATCAGCAACAGCTTTTATCGCATCATCTTTAACGGCAATTATCACAACATCTGTTTCTTCAGGAATGCTGTTAAAATCGGTTGAAAACTGACAACCTAACTCAAACGCTAGTCGCTCGCCATTTTGTGTAGAGCGATTAATAATCTTAAGCAACTTATTATTAGACCGCTTTAGCGCATTACCCAAGTGATGGGCCATGTGACCAGCACCGATAAGAACTATGTTTTTGGGTTCGAAATTCATTTAGAAATCCGAAGTTAGGCAGTTTTCAACCTTCTTCGAATTGCCAGAATAGTTCCGATAATCATAACTACACAACCGGCCCAAAGGATGTTAATCCATGGGAATATCATGGCTTTCATAACTATGAATTCTCGGTAATTATCTGGCTTTTCATAAACCGCAATTTCGGCTTTCCCTTCTTCAGGAATAACTTTGTTTACAACAAACCGAATGCCCAGCTCTTCCAACTCTCCCGGTATTGGAATAGCCATTCTATCGCGGATAATGTAAACCGGGGTTACGTCATATTTCTTCCCAGAAATATCCGTAGCAGTAAGACTTGCTGCCACCGCAATGTCGCCTTCTTGTAAGTTGTATTCCGCTTCATCTACGTTTCTTTCGAAACCATTAAACACAACAATCGCTGTTCCTGCAAAAAGCGTATCGCCCGGAGAAACCTGTTGAGTAGAAGTGTTCTTGTATTCATCGGATTCTTTCTTTACTTCTTCCGTCTCAACCTCTGCATAGGTTACAAAACTGTAAATGTCTTTGTGCAAGAAATGCTTGGTGTCTGGCTCAGCAACATTTCCCATTCGTGGGTTGGTCTGAACTCTTGGAAAAAGCGAGAACTCTAAGTTGTAATCGTCTCCCATTTTGGTGAGATAATCAACCCGATAAAAAACATTTACGCCTTCCTTTCTCTTTCCCGTATATGTCACAAAATAATCCTCCATTCTGAGGGTATCTCCCTTCATCATGAGGATATTATCTCGATTACTAAAGTCGCCATCTGAACCAAGACTTTCCACATCTGTGCCAGACGTATTCATGGAAATGACCTGCGTTTTGGATGTGCTCAAAAATGCTCCTAGTAAAATCATCCCAAAACCGATATGCGCTACAGAGGCCCCAGCAATTTTCATTTTGCCTTTGAGCATTTTTACCCAATAATATGCGTTGGCAAAAATCAAGAACAAAGTTGAAAAAAGCATTGCCAAATACATCACATTACTGTAGTGCATGGCGTACCCAATTGCAGCGGTTCCAGCTAAAGCAAGAATGAACGGAATGGTCAAGGCTTTTGTGATTTGCTGAGGGTCAGTTTTCTTATACTTGAAATACTGCGTTACCGCGATAAGAAGAGCCAGTATTATGGCCAGCGGAATCTGGAAACTGTTGTAATGCGCGATTGGATCGAGCGGTGGCGCGAGGTTAGTTCCAAGCAGCTTATTCCACACTGGAATAGACGTGGTGAACATGATTTGGAACGATGAAATAACCAGCACTAATGAACCAATGAACATCCAAAATTCCCGTGAGTAAAGACTGTCTTCGTCTTTCGATTTTGGGATATCCTTCCAATTGTAAACCAACAGCCCAATCGTCAGGAAAGTGAATGCCAATAAGTAAATCAACAACTGACCAGACATGCCCAAATCAGTGAACGCGTGTACGGATGTATCTCCTAGAATTCCGCTTCGCGTTAAGAATGTTGAATAGAGAATAAGAATGAACGTAACGGTCGTAAGGACAAATGTCATAATAAGCGATTGCCCTCTATTCTTCTGAATAACCATCACGTGAGCCGCTCCCACCAAAGTAATCCACGGCACTAAACTCGAATTCTCCACAGGATCCCAAGCCCAGAAGCCACCAAAACTCAACGCTTCATAAGCCCAAGCACCTCCCATCAAAATCCCTGTTCCAAGTATCATTACTCCGAAGTAAGTCCAAGGCAAAGCTGGCTTCATCCATTCGGTGTATTTCTTCTTCCACAACCCTGCTATCGCGAAGGCGAAAGGAACAAGTGTAGAAGCGAAACCGAGGAAAAGTGTTGGTGGATGAATAGTCATCCAGTAATTCTGGAGTAACGGGTTCAATCCTCGTCCGTCTAATCTATCTAGGTAAACCGCGTTCTGTAGGAACGGCAAGTTCATAAAATCAGGATGCTCGCGAAGCAAAAGAAACGGGGTGCTTCCAATACGAACGACATCGCCTAGGTTTATGCCCAACACCATCGATACCAAAAACATCTGAACCATGGCAAATACAGACATGACAGGCGCTTCCCAGGTTTTGGATGTCTTCAGAAGTATTGCACCAAGCACAGCGTGCCAAAAAAGCCAAAGCAGGAAACTGCCTTCTTGCCCTTCCCAAAAACTGGACATGATGTAGCGCATTGGCATTTCCGAATTAGAATGTTGCCATACGTAATGGTATTCAAACATGCCGTTGTAAAGCATGTAAAGTAATGTTCCAATTATGCTGAAAACTGAAAAAATGTGCAGAATGAATGCACTACGCGAAAGAATTTTCCAATCGTTAAAAGCGGCATCATTTCTAGATGCAAGCGCATAACTGACGGCTGCAACTAGCGCAGAAACAAATGCGATAATGATGCTAAGCTG
>JBLHEU010000101.1:0-11068 GCA_047614525.1 Bacteroidia bacterium
TTATGATGTTTTAGTGTTCTGTTAAAACAACGAATGAAACGTAACAGTTGTGGGAATATGAGCAATTATCATCACTATGTCTAATCCCTCTTTTGTGCTGAAAATGGGGAACAAAGCTTGATGTAATCTTGTTTCAATTGCAACCAATTAGACCAGTATTTTTTGTCATTATTCAATCTTTCTGAGACGAAACAAAAACAATGATTCAATATGAAAAAGCTGTTAACATTAATGCTCGCTTCCTTCTCGGTTGCAACCTTAGCACAGGACTATTCCGCAGGAGAAAAAATATTTAAAGGCAACTGTGCCGCTTGTCATAAGATGGACGCCAAACTCATTGGTCCTCCGCTACAAAACGTTGTAGCGGAGCAAGGTGAGGAATGGTCCAAGAAGTGGATTTACAACAACCAAGATTTACGGGATGCTGGAGATATACATGCCCTTGCAATTTATGAGGAGTATAATAAGATGGTGATGCCAGCCTACACCTACCTATCTGAAGATGAACTGACTAACTTGGTTACGTTTATCGGAGGATGGAAAGAGAAACAGAAAGAGGTTACCCAAATTGCTAATAATGAAGCGCAAGGAGGAGAAACCACAAACTCAACTCAATCTACAGTTACCAAAGAACTATCTACTGCTAGCAAAGTGATTCTAGGTGCATTGGTGTTTGCTGTTCTTATGATATCGCTCACAATTCTTACGCTATACCGTGCATTCATTACAATGGTTGAAGTCAATAAGGAACTACATCAAAAAGTAGCTCAGAATTAATGGTTCTGGCCTAAAAAAGCAAGGTATTATGAGAGATTGGGAAGGTTGTCCAACCTTGGGTAAGGGTAGTCCGCAATCTTGTTGAGCTTGTAGTAACCGTTTAATCCCGAAATACCAACGGAATTTGCTAATTCAAGGTTAATGGAGCCATCATTATTCATGGCTTTATCGCTAACTGTAATGTGTTCAATTGCCCCAATTATCAGTATAGTATTATTCGCTTTAATAGGAACCTCATCCATAAAGCGCATGGCCACTTTTATCTCGCTTTCAGCCACAAAGGGAGCAGCAAGTTCTGACGTGTATTCTTCGGTAAATCCGCAAGCATCAAACTCAGATACGTCCTTTTCAAACTTTGCAGAGGTGTAATGCGCCTTCTCTGTAAGCTGATTAGGGATGTGGTTGATGGTGTAAGCTCCGGTTTCTATGATGTTTTCATAAGTATGGTGCTTCACCTTTTGTTGTGGCCGCATTACAAAACCAAGCAAAGGAGGATTGCTTCCCAGATGAACAACCGAACTTATAATAGCCAAGTTACTTTTCCCGTCTTTTGATTTAGTGCCCACTAGGTTTCCTGGTTTAATACCCGTTATGGAATTAATGAGATTCAGGCGGTAAATCCTGTCCATTGCTGATACCTCGTTTTCTGAATAATGCATGTTGTATCGATTAAAGTCTATGATTGGTAAAACGTTGCGTTATCGCTTCGCTATTCTGTTCGAAGAAATACTTCGTTGTCTACTGCATTTAAACCTAGTAATATCAGGGTTTCTCTTCTTTAAATGCTTTTGACTTACGCCACTGTTAACACGCTTACGCCAGCGTTTAAAGCTGGAATGTTTGAGCTCTCTGCGCATCAATTGCTGAACTTCAGATTCGCTTAATTTAAATTGAAATTTAATCGCTTCAAAAGGAGTTCGATCCTCCCATGCCATTTCAATAATACGGTCTATGTCTATTTCTGTCAACTCATCCATAACTTAGAAACCAACTAGTGGCAATTTGGTTGAAAAGAGCGCGTTTTTTTTTACATCCTGTATTGAGCGAAGCGTCTAATTCAGTTCTGCCGGTTTATTAAAGCCCTGAGCTAGACAGATAGTGTGAATCGGAGCTTTCTTTTTTCAACCTGTTCAGTCATAAGAGCAAATTAGCCATTTGACAATCGTTTTTTAAGAGGATGAAAAGACTCTTACTCACTTTCCTACTGCTGTTGGCTTTCGTGTTTTTATCCACCCCAAGTAGCGCCAACGATTATTACGTGTGCGATTGTGTAATTGGGGCTGACCCAAATTGTGTAGTTAGAAGTGATGGTAACAACGGAACCAGTGCTGCAGCTGCTTGGCAAAGCATGACTAATGTAAACTCCCTTGTGAACACGCTACAAGGCGTTGGTCATTCATTATGATTGGGAGGAAATGGGCTACTACAGCAATATCAAATATTTTACTTTCGACCCATCCATTAAATCTAGCCTCAAGTTTTACGAAGAACGCCTTGGGCAAGAGAAAAGGTAGAATAGCTTTATTTGGATATGAAGCCTTAGGGCGGGTAGAGATAGTTTGTCCAAGATTGGCTAAGTGTACATCTTCCTACAGTCAGATACTTGAACTGGCCAAGCTTAAATAATTTATTTTTTGTGACAAGTTATCTTTCGCTTTATAACAAGACATTTGATTAATCTATTGCATCTCTCCACCAAAAACCAGTTGTGTTTTAGCGGAGTATTTGTCGTAATTGCGGTACTAGTAGGTCGGTTAGGTCTTAAGCAAATACTTGTGGGATGAACAATTTAAACTTACGCAGGTTTCGCCTAACTTATGAAAACTCAAAGTGACAGAAAACATGGAAGTAGCAGATGTACGAGCCGAGCTGGCCAAAAAAGTAAAGTCTATTGATCCAATTGGTAAGCGACTCAAATTTGTTATTGACGGTGAATCAATGCTTATTGATGGGGCAGGAACTGAGAACGTGATGAGCAGTGAAGATGCCGATGCTGATTGTACCGTTACAATGAGTTTGGATACGTATCTAAAATTGCAGAGAAAGGAGATAAAGCCAATGATTGCTACACTTACTGGTAAGCTTAAGGTAAAGGGTGATTTAAGCCTTGCCAAGAAGTTGAAACAATTGATGTAAGTACGTGAACGAAAAACCGCAAGAAATTTCCATTCAGCGTACATCCACGCTTAATGGCATAAACTCAGTTGGCAATTTCCTTAAGAAGATTGGGCTTGACCCATTTAAGCTTAATGCTGAAAAAGTAATTGCCAAAGCGAAGAAAAAAGCCTGTTTTAAGGGCCAAGTTCCAGAATCTACCATTCAAGGGCTTACTGTTCTTATTGATTCTATTAATAAAGAAAGTAGGGCCAACCCTTTTGGAAACCTAGCAATAAAGGGGCTGTTGGGGAGAACGCTCTACGGCAGACTTAAGGTAGAACAGGAAATATCGAAGAATCCAGATATCGTAAATAGGCCTATTTCTCAGCCCATTTTTATCATAGGAATGCCCCGAACGGGTACAACCATTCTTCATGCATTAATGCACGAAGACCCAGCACACCGATCACCGCTGGCTTGGGAATGTTTGCTTCCTCATCCGGTTCCATCTCCAAACAACTTTAAGGACAACGCACAGCTAAACACCGTTGTTAAAGAGTTTGGGCAGTTGTTTAAGCTTGTTCCTGACTTTCAGAAGAAACACCATATGTCTGCGGAGTCTCCACAAGAATGTATAGGTGTCAATATGCTTGATTTCAACAGCTTTCAGACAAGTGCACAAGTTTATATTCCATCTTACTTTAAGTGGTTTATGAATGATGCAGACCGTCTTAGCACCATGAAGTTTCATAAGAGGTTTCTTCAATACTTAGAGTCTGGTGGTGTAGGAGCAGAGCGCTGGTTATTGAAGTCTCCGGTTCACTTGATGCGACTTGATGAGATTTTTGAAGTATACCCTGATGCACGGATAATAATGACCCATAGACATCCGACCAAAGTTGTTGCCTCAGCGGCAAGTCTCATCTCTTCGGTTCGGTCTTTATATAGTGATTATGAAGATGAACTGAGATCGGGTAAAGAGCAAGCGGAAGTATGGAGCGAGTGCTTTAATAGATTTCTGGATAGCAGGAAACGATTAAACAAAGAAGATCAGATCATTGACCTCAGGTTTGAAGATTTTGTAAAGGATCAGATGGCTACAGTTAAGAATATCTATGATAGGTTTGGCTGGGATTTATCCGAAGAAGCTCAAACAAGAATGAAAAAGTTTCTGAAACAAAACCCGAAGGAGAAGCATGGCGCACATGACTACACGCTGGAGAAATTTGGACTAACGGAAAAGGGAATTGAAAAGCAGTACAGTAAATACATCAATTTCCTGAATAAACTGGATTAATAAAGATGAAGAGTAAAGAAGCATTAAACGAATTTTTGGAGGTTATAAAAAATGCCGACAGCACCTTTTTAGACCCAGATAAGGGACTAGATGAACAAGGGCATGTTGACGGATATAATCACTTCTTCCATGTGTTAAGAACAGGGATAGACTTCTTCCTTTTTAACGACCCATTACGACCTACCTTGATGTTACTCTCCACAGAGCATCACAAAATATTGGGTGATAATGTTGACGCTGTTTACTATTTCACGCAGCTGCGTTCAGACCAAGAATACCTAATTAAGGGCAAACGATTTGATAGCTGTTATCTGTCGTTTTCTACCTATGGAGGATTGCCTGATGGTAGTATTGTAGACCGAGTTGCTATTAATATTAACCACAACGATATTCTGTTTGAGAAAGATGGGAGTTTTGAGATTAAGCTGACTCCAAACCCGCAGGGTGTCAATGAATTTAAGCTACACCAGGATGTGGTAAACATGTTTACCCGAGAGTACTTTTTCGATAGATTAAATAGCACCGAAAGCGAACTGAGTATTGAAAACATTACTCCGCAAGAAGAGTCGAAACCTTTGAATGATGAAGCTCTTGCCGCACGGATTAAAGTTATGGCAACCTTCTTTGAGCAATCTACATGGATTGCACCACTTCCGATTGAATTTCCAAAAAACGATTTTCTTCCACCATTTGAATTTGAAGCAGACCAAGGAGGATGGGGCACTGTAGATAATATCTATTGTTTTGGTAAGTACAGCATAGAAGAAAACGAGTACCTCAAAATAAGATTTACCTCTCCAAAATGTTGTTATTGGGGCATTCAAACATGGAATTACCTGATGCAATCTATGGATTACAAAAACCACAAGGTTGGGTTGAATATTGGCAATACAAAAGCCAATGAAGATGGTAGTTATACCATTTACTTAAGCCATAAACCAATGGACAAGGACAATTGGATAAGCACTGCTAACTATAAAGAAGCCATCATATTCTGCAGGTGGCTACTTGCCGAAGAGTTGCCAGAGCAGCCTACAGTTGAGGTTTGCTCTTTTTAAGACATTAACCTCTTGTACCCAATGCACAGCTGTGGGTGCGTACACGGGCCCTTAGTAAATGTGGCATGCCTTTATTGCCAAAGGCAGTTACATTGAGGTTATATTCAGAACCAACATAGGAGAATTAACAAGCAGCACAGAGTCTGGTTGTCTTAAAACCTTTGAGAAAGTGTTCGAACTTTCAAAGTGAGTAAGAGCTAAAGCAAACTCAATTAACAGAACAGTAAAGACCACCCTCACCTTTACGGCCAATACCCGCAACTCTAAAAAGACACCGTTCCGGTAGCTAGCCAGCAACCAAATACTTACTCTCGCGGCTCACCGCCAACTTGTCCCAGAAGCTCTTTTCTCAATACTTCTACATAGAGATCTACGCGATAGAAGAAAGCCTTATTAAACTCAAAAGACAAAATGAATAAGTCTACTTTTATCAACAGAAACAAGATTAAGAGACATTTACAAGCATTACAGGATGACGAAAAAATTCCTCACAATATTTTTAATAATCCTAGGGATTTCAACAGTTTTAGGGTTTCAACTTGACCTGAATAATCAGGAAAACAGCAAAATATTTACAATCTATTTAGTGAGACATTCAGAAAAAGATGTAACATCAAATAATGGTGCAAACCCTCCTCTTACTCAATGCGGAGAACAAAGATCTGAGCATCTAAATAGTTTTTTGGACGATGTACATATTGATGCGGTATACAGCACTGACTATACCCGAACTAAAAACACTGCTCTGCCAACAGCTAGGTCTAAAGGACTAGAGACTCAGGAATACACTACACAAGATCTTGAGGCGTTTTCAAAACTCTTGATCGATCGGAAACAAGACGCACTTGTTGTTGGGCATAGCAATACAACAGGAGTTCTAGCTGGCCTTTTGGTTGGTGAAGAGCTTGGAGGAATTGATTTAGATACTTACAATCGCGTTTATCAGGTAGTTGTTCATGAGAAGAGTAGTCGACTTCATTTATTACATACATCTTTTGATTGTAATAATTAAGACATGTACCGCTTATTCTTCGGTTAAAACTAATGGGTAGAACAACCCTTTGCTATTTTCACGTCATAGCATAAATTACGTTCATATTTTCAAATACAGCTGTAATGATTAAAAGAATACTACTGCCACTTGTCTGTCTAATTTCTGCGTATAGCTTTTGCTTTGCTCAAGTACCCATTGACAATTACTCTGTAAATGGTATTGGTCAAGCACAATTATCAATAGAAGCTCAAGCAGGTAAATATTATATGCTGCATGCACAGCATAGTCCTACGTTTAACTGGGTTACCTCCATGACGATGGGTGTTAACGGAACTATGGTGATTTCTGAACCAAATGCAGCTTATCCTTTAGCGGACTATTCTATAACAGAACATGATGTAGCAGCCCCTGATGATTATGATGAGGATGGTTTAGATGATATTACTGAATTTAATAACATGCCTACGGATGCTCCTATCAACTTTGCAGATGCTGTTGCATTTGTAGATGGATCAACTTCAATACCCGATGCTGCAACGTTTTTGGGTTTAGCTGCAATAAATAATGTCGGTTGGGCTCCATTTCTAGATGGGCAATTGTATGTCAAGTTCGGTATACTTGATAGAGACACTGATAATCCGAAAATCTACTTCATTAATAGCAATACATATGCTATCCATGCAACTTTTTTCAACTCAATTGGTGCAACGGTAAATGGTGATGATAGTTCTGGAGAAATCGTTTTTAATGCTTCCGACATCTCTCCAAACGGTGTAATAGGAACATATTCATTTAACTTCTCCTTTGGAAATGCATACGACTTTGAAGCGAGTCAAAGAACCTATGAGTTATTGGCAGCAAATATGCCTTTTCTACAAAACAACATGAACCACTTTATTGGAGCGGCAGATGAAAATGATCACCTCACTAACTATGCTGCTGATTTTGTAGGCACTAGAATAGATGTTGTTTTAGAATCTGATGTTTTTGCTGAAATCAATTATATCCCTTTTCATGAAGCGGAAGGATATGGCTTCTTTAAACACATGGAGGATCTTAGTGAAACCCCAGGTTCAAGAGATATTGTACTATATGACGCATTGCCGAATTCATTACCAAGAGTAGGAGGGATTATAACTTCTGTTGTACAAACGCCATTGTCGCACGTTAACTTAAGAGCTATCCAAGACAATGTTCCTAATGCATATATCGCAGATCCTTTATCCATTGATTCAATCGCAAATTTGTTGGGAGGCTACATTTATTACAAAGTAGAAAACGAGACATTCCAAATAAGAGAAGCCACGTTAACAGAAGTGAATGACTGGTATGAAGAGCTTAGACCAACAGAACCACAAATTCCAGTTAGAGATTTAAGCATTACAGATATCTTACCCTTAGATGCAGTTGGGTTTGAAATGTCTACCGCCTTTGGCGCAAAGTGTTCAAACGTTGCAACCATGAGAACATTTGGGTTTCCTGAGGGCACGATACCAGATGGTTTTGGAATTCCATTTTACTACTATCATGAATTCATGCTTTTCAACAATTTTTACGAAGAGGCGCAAGTCATGATAGACAATCCTACTTTTCAAATTGATTTAAACTTTCGTATTGAGCGTTTAAAGGATCTTAGAAGAGACATTAAAGATGCTCCAATGCCGCAATGGATGTTGGATGATTTACAATCCATGCATGATGATTTTCCAGTTGGCACCGCTGTTAGATGCCGTTCAAGTACTAATAATGAAGATTTACCCGGATTTAGTGGCGCAGGTCTGTATACATCCAAAACCCAACACCTTGATGAAGGACATATCCAAAAATCCATTAAGCAAGTCTATGCAAGTATGTGGAATTTTAGAGCATACGAGGAAAGGGATTTTTACCGCGTTGATCACTTTATAGCAGCAATGGGAGTGTTGTGCCACCCCAACTTTGAAGAGGAACAATCGAATGGCGTTGGGATTAGTATTGATCCTATTTACGAAACAGAGGATACCTATTATCTAAATACCCAAGTAGGAGAGTCATTGATTACAAACCCAGACCCGAACTCGGTGCCAGAGGAGATCTTATTGTATCAAAATCCTTCACAAGGGGGCGGCTACCTCGTATTAAGACTGTCCAACTTAGTAAACCCAGGTGAGCTGGTAATGGATCAAGTGTACCTCGATCAAATGAGAGACTACCTTACTGTTATTCATGAAGAATTTGCCATACTCTATGATGTGGTGGGTGCAGAAGGTTTTGGAATGGATATCGAGTATAAGGTAACTGCTCAAGATCAAATGGTGATTAAACAAGCCAGACCATGGGTTTCGTTTTGGGCAGATATTACATCTAATAACGATTTGGGTGTTACAGCAGTTGTTGCCCCTCAGTCTTCCTCCAGCCTCGGAAGTAACGAGCTTGTAACAATAACAGTTGCCAATCACGGCTTAAACGACATGAGCGGTTTTGATATCGCCCTAGTAGTAGATGATCTACTAATGGAAACAATAAACATTACGAGTACAATTGAACCTTTTAGCGAAGCTGATTTTCAATTTACAGTACCACAAGACTTTTCAACTATTGGCGATTATAACATCACAGGTATTGTCACAGATATTAACGATGAATACGGCAGCAACGATACTTTAACCGTTGTTTTAAGTAAGACCCATGTATTGGATGGAGAGCTTTCTATTGGCGACCTAGCAGTTGCTTGTAATGACGTTGTTGAAGTTGATGCAATCATTACAAACCTAGGCGAGACTACCATTACCAATGCACAAATTCAAGTAGTAGTTAATGGTTTAGTTGTAGACGTCATTTTTGCTGCGGTGAATATTCCGTTCGGAGAGCAAGAAACGGTTACAATAACCGTTGACGGCAATCTTAATCAAACCAATAATAACATCACCCTAAACCTGTTAAACGTTAACAACCAAGTAGATGGAGATGCAACCAATAATTCGGCAAACACAACTACCACGCTAGATTCAGATTATGACATTATCACATTGGTTATTAACACGGATGATTATCCTGGCGAAACTTCTTGGGAAGTATATGACCACGGAACGAATCAGACTATAGCCAGTGGCGGTGTAAACGGTGGCAATGAAGTCTTTACTGAAGACATTTGTCTGAATTATAGTTCTTGCTTCACCCTGTACTTTTACGACTCATATGGAGACGGAATTTGCTGTGGTTTTGGCGAAGGTGATATTTCAGTTTTAAATTCATCGGGTACTACAATTGCTTACAATAACGGTGACTTTGACGATGAAGGGCAAGAAGTATTTTGTCCTGATGGAACCGGTTGTGGAATTACAGCTGCCGTTAACGTATACAGTACAACTTCTACGCTTTCAAGCGATGGCGCTATTACAATTAATACCGATTCTGGTGTAAGTCCATTTCAATACAGTATTGATGGTGGAGTAACATTTGTTAGCACCAATTCGTTCGCAGACTTAGCTCCAGGAATTTATTCGATAGTAATACAAGGTGCTACAGGAATTTGCTCATACGAAGAGACCGTTTCTCTTGAAGCCTGCGCATTTACTGAAGTAGATATAGCATACACAGATGCATCTACTGTAGTAAATACAAATGGTTCTATTGAGATTACACCAACTTCTGGAGTCCCACCATATCAATACAGTATTGATGGAGGACAAAACTTTGTTTCCAGTAGTGCATTCCTCAATCTACCTGTTGGGCCTTACAATGTGATTGTGCTAGATGCATCGGGCATCTGTCCGTTTGAGGTAGTTGTTCCTATAGAAGCAACCGGGTTTGTGGGTATTGAAGATGTAGATGACCTCTTATCAAATGGAATCAGGCTATATCCTAACCCAACCAACAATAATATCAATGTAGAAATTGAAGCGTTTTCTGATAAAACGGTAACTATAGAGGTTTACGATCAGTTAGGCAGAACAATTCAAACCGGTTCAATAGCAAAGGATGTGAGTACTAAAACCACCATATCGCTAGATGGTTATGGTTCTGGCTCTTATTTTGTTAAGTGCTACACCAGTACATCTCAAAAATATTTCAAAGTGGTTAAGATTTAAAGCATTCGTCTTAAAACCGAATCAAAATTGGGATACACCCAGTTGCACTAATAGAACAGAAAAGCCCTACCATATTGGTGGGGCTTTCTTTTAACCAAAAACCTCCCCACGGAGTTCAGAAACAACCGTGGGGAGGAACTCCAACTTGCGTTAGAGCTGACCATGCCTAAAAGGATAAAGGTCTAATAGTGTCACTTCCAGTGGCCGACCATCAGGAGGTTGTATCCAGAAGCGCTCGAAGACAACTGACGCTTCCTCACCAATCATCCCTCTTTCCCTAACTACGGAGCAACAGAAGTAGCCTCTTGGCTATACGGGCCAACCTCATCATTACGACCAATACCCGCAACGCGGAAACGATACACCGTACCAGTAGTTAGGCCAGTAGCCAAAAACTTACTCTTGCTACTAACCATCAGTTTGTCCCAAAAGCCTTTGTCTCCATCTTCTACAAACAGCTCTACTTGGTAGAAATAGCTACGCCCCAATGTATCCCAATCGAGTTGTATTTCACCTTGCGAGCGAGTAGGGAAGGCGTCTACATTCTTAACCTGAGGCGGAGGTGGCAACGGACTAGGAACCTTACGCACATCCATACCAGCTTGCAGTATGAGCGCTTCCGAACCATCGCTAATGTTCTGTACGTAAGAACCCAACTGACCAATAAGCGCATCCAACGCTTCTTCGGCTTCGTTTTTAGCAAGCGTAAGAGCCACCCCACCAGCTTGTGCTGCAACTGCGGCCTTGCTCAGGTTTGAGAGCGCAGTACCTACAT
>JBLHEU010000102.1:0-10967 GCA_047614525.1 Bacteroidia bacterium
AAGGGATTCTGCAATTAATGATTGATATTACTCAGAAAGGAACAAGCGTAGTTCTTGCAACGCACAACTATTCTTTCTTTGAGAAACACCCTGCCAGAACCCTTAAATGCGAAAAGGGATACTTGGTAGATACGCTCCAAAAAGTAGGCCCAGAGGACTTTTAAAGGCTTCGTTTTTGTCATCAACCCTTGTCAATACTCAAATTGAGGGTGGCCTATGATTAGTGCGTGTTTCGATGTATCTTCACGATTCGATTAAACAAAAAACCTATATATGATGAAAAATTTACTCTTAACAACGGCCACAATTGTGTTGTCGTTTATTGGAATGAGCAGTTTCGCTCAAACACTTTTTTTGGTTCAAGAACCATCTAACCTTGCAGGAAGCTACACCTTCACTAATTCTTTTACAACAGATGCGTGGGGAGCAGACCTTGACACAACAGCTGTTACTGCAGCAGGTGCTTTTGTTTACGATGATGGTACTTATGTTGACCCTGTAAGTGGAGATGCCGCTGGTGATTCGGCTTCTTGTGGTGATGCCATTAATAATGCTCAAGTAGATGGTAAAATCGCATTCCTATACAGAGGTACATGTAACTTTTCCCTCAAAGCATACAATGCTCAACAAGCAGGTGCTGTAGGATGTGTAATCATTAATAATGAGCCAGGTGCTCTGATTGGTATGCTTGGTGGCGACAACGCTGCTGACGTAAATATTCCTGTAATTTTCATAAGCGATGCAGATGGAGCAGCTTTTAGAGATTCTATTATGAACGGTACTACCGAGTTCTTTATCGGTAACCCTAATGGTGTTTTTGCGAGCAACGTTGGAGCCTATAAACCACATATTGGAATGGCAAGCAGCCAAGCATTACCAGAAGCAATGGCTAACCCTGCCGAATTTGATGTTCCTATAGGAGCATGGATGTTCAATTTTGGATCAGATACAGCTTTTAACGCAGTAGTTAGCGTAACGGTTGACAGAGACGGAACCGAGATTTACAATGAGACAGGAACTGGAGCAAATATAGCTCCTACGGATAGCTTATTCTTCTCTCTGCCGTTGTTCACTCAAGTAACCTACATGGTTGGTTACTACACAATTACATACACTCTTTCTAGCGATGTGTCTGATGAACTTCCAGTAGATAATGTAGTTATCACCAATTTCTGGGTTAATTCAGAAGGAAAGTATGCTAAGAGTAGAGTTCATCCAGTAGATGGTCCTCAAGGAGCAAACGGTGTTCGTCCAGCAGAAGGTACTGAGTTTGAATGGTGCATTGCTCTGAAAGGAGATAATGTTGAGCCATTATGGGTTACAGGAATGACGTTTAACACACTTACAAATAATGATGTTGACTTAACAGGACAAGCCGTTCAATTGGCGGTTTACGAATGGAACGATCCAATCGAAGATTTGACTTTTTCAGACCTTAACGAGGTGACAGACAACGAATTCTACGACTATCAAACAGATGCCCAAGCGGAGTTTGTAAGTCACAACTTTGAGCAAGATGTAGAGCTAGTTAACGGTCAAAAATACCTTGCTTGTGCTACAATTTTTATCGATGATATGTTCCTAGGAACCGATGCTGATATTGACTACAATGTGACTTACGACAGCTACCCAGACGATGTGTTCTTCCCTCTAAATGACATTGATGGAAGTACTTGGTTTGCTGCTGGTTTTGGCTCAGACAATACTCCTGCATTGGTTGTAAACTTGGCTGCTAATGGAGCAATTGCTGACGACATCGAAGCGTTAGACATCACACCTTTCCCTAACCCTACTGTAGATAGACTCAATATACCGTTTGGGTCTTCTTTAAACGGAACAGTTTTACTTACCGTTTACAATATGAAAGGTCAATTGGTGAAATCAGAAGAGCTTTGTGTAAAGAATAGTAGTTCTTTACAAGTAGATGTTCCTCAATTATCAAGTGGTTTACACACATTCAACTTGAGATTTGAAGACAGCTCTGAAACTTCTTTTAGAGTAGTTATCACGAAGTAAAAACCGTCATTCAATTTTTTAGAAAAGCCGACCCTATTTTGGGTCGGCTTTTTTGATTATGATATAAGCGGTGGAGAAATTAACTTCGCAGGACACAAACGAAAAATCTATATGATGAAAAATTTACGAACTATTTTGTTGGCTGCGCTGCTTGCCGTTTTCGGTTTGTCGGCCTCAGCCCAAATTGTACTTCTTGTACAAGAACCTGCTAACCTAAGCGGCAGTTACAGTTTTACCTATTCGAGTACTAATGACTGGGGTGCTGATATGGATACGATTGCCATTACTGCTGATGCCGCTTTCGCGTACGATGATGGGACATTTACGGATCCAGCTGCTGGTGCAGGAGGAGATTCAGCTGTTTGTGGAGATGTAATTAATCGGGCTGATATTGAAGGTAAAATTGCAGTACTTTATAGAGGTACGTGCAACTTCTCACTTAAAGCCAAAAACGTGCAAGATTCTGGTGCAGTTGCACTGATTATCATTAATAACATACCTGGCGGACCAGTTGGAATGGGCGCAGGAACAAACGCTGCTGGTGTTGTAATACCTGTTGCAATGATTGGCGATACAGATGGTGCGGCACTTAGAGATTCTATTATGGCCGGATCAGTTGAAATTTTCCTTGGGAACAACACTGGTTTATATCCTTCAAACATTGGTGCTTACAGGCAACATATTGGAATGGCTAAAAGCCAATCTACACCTGTAGAATTTGCAGAAACAAGTACTGATTTTAATGTGCCGGTGGGTGCGTGGGTTCACAATTATGGTTCCGCAGAAGCAGTAAACGTTGTAGTTAGTGCAACTATAGAAAGAGATGGAAACCAGATTTATGATGAGGCATCTGCAGGTGCTAATATTCCGGTTGGAGACAGTCTTTTCTTCTCACTTGCATTGTTCTCTCAAGATGGATATGAAGCGGGTGTTTATACGATTGACTATTCAATTGTTTCTGATGACGCTGATCAGTTTCCAGATGATAATACAGCAAGTACTAGCTTTTGGATAAATGGAGAAGGCATCTATTCTAAAAGCATGGTTGACCCAGTAACAGGTCCAGTTGGTGGCAACGGTATTCGTCCAGCAGACGGAACAGAGTACGAATGGTGTGTGGTTCTTCAATCTGAAAACGCTGAGGCGAAATCTATACTTGGAATGACCTTCTCAATCATCACAAATGATGTTGACCTTACAGGTGAGGCCATACAATTAGCTGTTTACGAATGGAATGATCCTATTGCGGATTTGAGCTTCACAGATTTAAATGAGGCTACAGATAATGAGTTTTACGATTTCGCTACGGATGCACAGGGAGAATTTGTAACACACACTTTTTCTGAACCGGTAGAAATTCTTAATGACCAGAGATACTTGGCTTGCGCAACTGTTTTTACAGATGACGTTTTTATTGCTGTAGATGCAAGTTTGGATTACAATGTAACGTACGATTCGTACCCAGATGATGTATTCTTCCCTTTAAATGACATTGATGGAGGCGCGTGGTTTGCAGGTGGTTTCGGAACGGATAATGTTCCTGCTTTAATTGTAAATCTTGGTTCTCCGTTTGGTATTGCAGAAGATTTAGAGAAAATGGATATCACTCCATTCCCAAATCCTACTGTAGATAGAATCAATATTCCATTAGGCACTTCTATAAAAGGAGATATTTCTCTTGAGGTTTATGACGTTGAAGGAAGATTGGTAATGAGCCATGAGGCTTGCCAAAACAACAGTGGCAAATTGAGCTTAGACTGTGCAGCGCTTTCTTCAGGATTGCACACATTCAACCTAAGATTTGAAGACAATACGTCAACTGCATTTAGAGTAATGATTACAAAGTAACTTACTCTTTAACGTAAAAAGCGGCCTTCCGATTTATCGGAAGGCCGCTTTTTTTATGCTCAATTTTCTACGCTTCGAAAATCTTTGAATACAGTTTATCGGCATTTACAGTATTAGAAAACCTGGTATTTAGAATTTCTTCTCGTTTGGTTTTGCCAGTTTGGTCAAACTCTTCTGTAAACAACTGCGTAACCGCGCTGAGTAAGCGCTTAGGTGAATCTTCTACTCTACACAAAGACTCCAAGCCAGTATTCTCTACCATAAAGGAATTAACCAGACAGTGCCGTCCCATATAAAGGGCGGCAAGCAACTTTAATTTTATTCCAGTGGCCTGAAAAGTTGGCAATACATTTATCTGGGCCGCTCGGATTAAATCATGAATTTCTTGCGTGTTTAGCCCCGTCTTTATTTGGATGTTCTCATGCTTTGCCACCTCGTCTTTTAATTCTCGGGTAGGCTTTTTTCCCGCAATAATTAACGGAACATTAGTTTTAGAAAACACCTTTCTTACTAGATACAAAGCAGCCTCATTGTTCTCACCAATTTCAAGGCTTCCGTGGTACAAACAGAATTTACCAAAACCAGCTTCTATTTCAACTTTATCGTTGGGGTGAAAAGCAGAAACGTGCTGTGCGTTATTGTATTTGTTGCTGAGGTAAGCAGTGTCTGCTTTTGAGATAGCTGCTATTAATTGAGCATTACAAATTGTACGCTCAAAGCGCTCTAGTTTTCCTACTTCATTTAGGAAATAGTATTTTTTGAAAAAGCCCTTTTCAACCTTGGCCAAACTATTATAGTAGTCGTGCTCAATATTGTGTGTTCTCACAATTTTGAAGCGAGACTCTATCCTTTCATCCGCTAGATGATAGCATGTGTGTAACCCTTCAAAAAGAATGGGATAATCATCTTGCAATAAGCGTTGTACTAATTCTTCAGAAGAGCGGGTAACCGCAATAAATGGCTTTCGTCTAAAGAGGTAGCTTCGGGTGGTTTTACGATGATAGTAATGCACTTCTTCGCATAATTCAGCCAATTCAACAGACTCTTTTCTGCCATACTCAAAGCAATGCAGATGAATTTTTACGCCAAGGCCAGCAAGCGCTTTAATCTTATAGAACACATCAATTACACCCCCGTAATTAACTGGCCAAGGAATATCAAATGATATGACATGAAGGTGCTTATCCATCGATTTTCTCAATCATGCTTTTAAGTAATTCTGTTTCCTTTTCCCAGCTCAGTTCCTTGCTTGCTTTCACGCTATTGGCTTTCCAAAACTCCACCTTATCTGATTTTAGCATTTCATCGATTTTACGGGCCAAGTCTTTGGGATTATGATTTGCCGCAATCTCGCCAAAATCAAATTCCTCAACAACCTTTTTCACCTCCACTAAATTGGACGCCAAAACAGGGATTCCCGCATGGATATAATCAAAGACCTTATTCGGCAGGCTAAATCTATAATTGATGTTAGTGTCTTTGTCTAATGTAAGCCCAAGATCTGCAAGGTTGGTGTGAGCCATCATTTCTTGATAGGGCATGCGGTCTTTAAACAATACGCGGTCTTTAAGATTTAACTTAATTACGCGCTGCTTCAAATCGGGGATTACATCGCCCGAACCTATTATCAATAAAACAGCATTTTCTAAGTACTGCATGGCCTCTACAGATTCTTCTGCCCCTCTATCTACATTAATTCCTGAGCCTTGTAGAATAATCAGTTTTTTGTTTTCTGGTAGGCCTAATTCTGTTCGGCTTTTCTTGGAGATTGATTGATTTACTGCACTTGGAATGTTCCGCACAACAAGCATATCTGCACCGTATTCCTGCTTATATAAACCAGCTATAGAACCGTTTACTGTAAGAGTGTTTTTAAGCTTCGGCAAAATCCAATATTCTAACTTTTTCCAGATAGATTGAACTCTTGGGCGACTAACCAATTCAGGCACTTCAGTAAAAAACTCGTGACTATCGTAAATCAGTTTTCCACCCAAAATCCGGCTAGCAAGAAAATTGGGTAGTAAAGTGTCTAGGTCATTTGAAAATAAAAGGCTCGATTTTCTAGTAAGTAGATTAAGGAATAGAGCAAGGTTGTAACAGGCGTAAAACAGGGGGCCTTTTTCAAAAGGCAGTTGCATTCTATGCGTGTTGTAAGGACGCTTATCAAGCGGAACGCTATCAGACTTTTGTCTACCAATAAGCAGAACATCATAACCCAAGTTGCTGAGCAACATGCAGTGCTTGTGTACCCGCTGGTCGGTAGAAAGGTCGTTTATGACTGACACTATGGCCCGTTTCAATCTGGCAGTTTTAATCCGAAAATGAGTTGGGTAAAGTCAGTCGATTGGCAGTGGTTGAACAGCTAATTTAAGCCATTTTTTTTGCAATTAGCAAGCCGTCTCGTATTGGCATCATAACGTTCTCCACTCTTGGGTCTGCTTTAATCTTTTTAGCGTAATCTTTTAAAGCAACTGTGTCTTTGTCCAAATCGGCATCATTTTCTAACACCTTTCCGCTCCACAAAACATTATCTGCAATTACGTAACCGCCTGGGTTAAGCTTATCGAAAACTAAATCGAAATAATTCGAGTAATTCTCCTTATCGGCATCAATAAAAACAAGGTCAAATGTTTGGTTGAGGGTAGGTATAATCTCTAAAGCATTTCCTATTCTCAAGTCAATCGAGTCTTGCTTTCCTGCTTTATCAATGTATTTCTTGATAATATCCTGTAGCTCTGCATTTACATCAATTGTTGTTAGTTTTCCGTCTTCAGAAAGCCCATCTACCATACATAATGCAGAGTATCCGGTGTAGGTACCTACTTCAAGAATGTTGTTGGGCTTTATCATCTGAGAAAACATGCGCAAAACCTGACCTTGCAAATGCCCAGAAAGCATTCTTGGGGTCATAACTTTTGCGTAAGTCTCTCGGTTTAATTCAGCAAGGATTTCTCCTTCTTCGCGCGTAAATCCCTCGGCATACGCTTCTATTTCTTTTGCAATAAAATCCATATTAAAATTGCCATGAAAGACCTAAACTTGGAAGTATAGGAAGCTGATTTACGCGTTCGTATTTGACTCTATCGATGTAGAAAATGTTCTCCCGATTATAAACGTTGGTTATACCGATAACTGCATCGAGCTTGGTTGGACCAAGTTCGAAGGTTCGCTTTACGGATATATCCAGTCTATGATAGAAGGGCAGTCTTCCTTTGTTCAACTCTCCATACTCAACTCCAAGTGTTCCGTTTTGGGTTGTGTAGTCGGTGTTGATTCCATCATCAAGCACCAGATTTTCATAGAAACCAGCTGTTTGAGTAAAAGGAAATCCTGAACCCATATTCCATCTCACACTAGTTTCCCAATTAAGTTGTTTACCAAAAGTGTAGGCAGCCACAAGATTAACGTTGTGTCTTCTGTCAAAATGCGGGTTGTACTGCGTAATGCCATCGTAGCGCTCTACCCAACTTAAAGAATAGACTGCCCATAAATACAGTCGTTTATAACTGTACTTGGCAACGAAATCAACACCATAAGATTGTCCAGTTTCGATGATGAAATCCTTTTTCAACTGATCTGGGGCGTTTGCATCATCCTCAGGGAACAGTTTGTTTCTGTTCACATTACTTAACTGTAGGAAGTTTTTAAGATACCCTTCAATATTAAGTGATACACGCTTTCCAAGGTCAATTTCAACTCCGCCAATGTTATGCATTGCACGTTGAAGCGGATTTTTTACGTCTTCTCCATCAAATTCTTTAGGCAAGTTTTCTGGTGCTGTAAGAAAGCCATAGAAAAGGTTTACTACATCTCTATCCGAGTTTGCGCTAATCATGTTTTGTGAATAAAGACCGAACGCGTACTTGAGACGAAGCCATTTGGTGATGTTCCATTTAGCACCTAAACGCGGTTCTGGAGATGCCACACCTAATGAAGCGTAATAGTGTAAACGGAAACTTGGCTCAAGGACAATCTTATCCTTATAGCTCCATTTAAACTTGGCAAACACACCAAAATCTGTCGTGCTTTCGGGTTCGTTATCTCCAATTTTTACACCAACCGAATTTGTGAATTCGTAACGGGTTTGAAATCCCTGTAAGAATGGGCCGAACTTCAACTCGCTTTTTCCTAGGTAATAAGTAAAGTTCATACCTCCGGCAAAACCACCTATCTCACTAAATCTTCCTGGCTGATTATCATCATCAAGAGTAATCCTATAATTGCTGTAGTTGAAGTATGGTTCTAGCAACACAGACGAGCCTGAAGGCACGATAAGAACGCTTGTTCCAACTCCAAATGAATTCCATTTGTAATTAGAAACGGCTTGGTATGTTACCTGATCATTAAAGCTAAACCCGAACAGGTTTACTTTGCTACCGGTTCTGCTGCTGTAGGATAGTTTTGCAAAAATATCTGTAAAGTTGAACGGCAGTCCAGCACCATCATTTATGTATGGATACAAAACTTTAGAAGTGTGCTCTAAGTAGGAAGTCTTTCCAGAAACTAGGTAAGTAAGGGCGCCTCCACGGTCTTCTTTTAGTTTGATGATTGGCCCTTCTAGCAATACGTTTGCTCCAAATGGATTGAATGATAGCTTTCCTGAGAATCTCTTTTTGTTTCCACCCCGAGTTTTGATATCCATGATTGATGAAACCCTATCCCCAAACTCAGCATTAAAACCACCCGTGTAGATATCTGCTGTTTTGATAATGTCTGTGTCAAAAACAGAGAAGAATCCAATACTGTGAAACGGATTATAGATTATCATTCCGTCCAGCAAAACCTTATTCTGAATTGGTGAACCACCACGGATGTACAATTGACCACCTTGATCGCCAGTAAAAACAACACCAGGCTGAACCTGAAGAACTTGCGCCAAATCAGATTCTCCACTTACCGTAGGAACCTTTTTCATGTCCTTAGGCGTGAGTTTGGTTACAGAGGTTCTCACCTCGGTAAGTGCTTCTTGTCTTTCAGCACTAATTTCAACTTCACCCATACGAATGGAAGACTTCTTCAAATATAAATTGGACGAAGCAAGTCTATTTGCGCTAATAGTTATTGGACTAAAAAGCGTGTCATACCCGAGGTAGGTTACCATTAACGTTTGATCACCAACTGGTATGTTAGTAATTGTGTAGTAACCATTTACATCTGTAGCTGCGCCCAGCGTAGTTCCTTTTAGTGTTACGTTGGTAAAAAGTACAGGTTCACCAGTCTCTTTGTCGTAAACAAAACCCTTAACTTTTCCTGTTTGTCCGAATGCAATCGAACTGAACAAAAGCAAACAAAAGGCGATAGATAATGCGAGTATTCTTTTCATAGTCCTCTTAAATGGGCTCGCAAAGGTAGAAGTATTAGTATGCGGAAATGTCCGGATTTTGATAAATGATAGTACTTTCCCGGCTTGCTGAAATTAAATATAATTTGTTGATATACAGGTAGTTAAGTGAGTATTTGACTTGTTGAAACGTAATGATTCGATCTATTATGATTTGAGTAGAAAAAACCTCGTTTGTTATTGCCGAAATTTGGCAACCTTGTACTTTAATTGTGGTCTTGTTTTCGATTGCCAACTCTAAAGTCTCTCCTATTAAGTTGAACACCATCGTACTAATCCGTAAGTCAATTTTAGCTCGACACAAACGATGGCTTTCCATGCTGGGGTTAATGTTCATAGGGTTTGGCAGTCAAGCGCAGTACCAGATTAACGGCAATGCTGCACAAACGGCTTGTAATTGTTGGAGATTAACCCCTGCAAATAACAGCCAGAATGGATCCGTTTGGAACGTAAATCTCTTCGACCTAAGCAATCCATTCAATTTTACGTTTGATGTTTATCTAGGATGTAATGATGGCGGGGCAGATGGAATGGCTTTTGTGCTTCAGCCTTTAAGCGTTAATGCCGGTAGTTCTGGGGGAGGAATCGGGTATGCGGGCATCAACCCAAGCTTCGCTGTTGAGATGGATACGTACGTAAATGCAACGGATCCAGGCGTTGATCATATGGCATTCCAGACGAATGGAATAGTTACGCACGGAGGGACAAATACATTAGCTGGACCCGTTCAAACCAGTGCTGCAAGTGGCAATGTAGAGGACTGTGCATGGCATGTTTTAAACATTAATTGGGATCCGATAACCATGATAATGAACGCTTATTTTGATGGGGTTCTTCGTCTCACATATACCGGTGATATCATCAATAATTTGTTTGGCGGAAATCCTAATGTGTATTGGGGTTTTACAGCAGCAACAGGCGGTGCAAATAACCTGCATCAGTTCTGTAATTCGTTGAGCCCCGCATTCATTGTCACTTCTCCCGTTCAATGTCAAGGGTTTCCTGTTGATTTCGAAAGTGCATCTGTGGTTGCAACAGGATTAATTACAGACTACCAATGGGATTTTGGCGATGGAAATACCGCCACGGGAACACAAGTTTCGCATACCTATGCCACATCTGGAAATTACAATGTTACGCTAACCATTACATCAGAAGGCTGCACAGAAAGCAGTATGGTTCAAGTAACCATCAACCCTGAGCCTACCGTTGATTTAGGTTTAGATCAGGCAATTTGTGATGGAGATGCTTATCAAATGGCTCCAGTAGGGTTAACAGGAGGAGAACAATTACTTTGGAATCCGCCACTTGGTTTAGATAATCCAGCTATTTCTAATCCTATCGCTACTCCACTTGTTACCACAGTTTACACCTTGGGCGTATTGGATGCCAATGGTTGTACAAATTCTGATTACATAGAAATTGTGGTTAACCCACTTCCGGTAGCAGAAGCTGGCGCTGATCAAACAATTTGTGATGGGGATGTAACCAACATGGCAGCCGCTGGCGGAGGACAATATCTCTGGGATCCGGTTACAGATTTAATAGACCCTACTAGTGCTACATCAGCAGCCTCGCCATCGGCTACTACAATTTATACAGTTACTGTAACGGATGCTAACGGTTGCGTTGATACAGACGATATGACAATTACCGTCAATGTAGTTCCTGTTGTTATCGCTGGAGTTAACGTTAGTATCTGTGATCAGCAAACCACACAACTTACAGCAAATGGCGCAGCAAATTATAACTGGAATCCTGT
>JBLHEU010000103.1:0-10904 GCA_047614525.1 Bacteroidia bacterium
ATTTTTAAAGAAGACGCTATCTTGTTCCAAGTACCAACATTGAGTTTTCGATGAAGAGACAAATAACCATCCTTTCAGGCGCAGGAATTAGTGCCGAAAGTGGCATTAGCACTTTTAGAGATTCTGACGGCCTTTGGGAGAACCATCGTATAGAAGATGTAGCTACGCCTGAAGCTTGGGAACGCAACCCAAAATTGGTGCAGCAATTCTATAACCTCAGAAGAAAACAATTGCAAGAAGTAGAACCCAATGCCGCGCATTTTGCCATTACTGAGTTGCAGGAAAAGTTTAACGTACAGGTCATCACCCAAAACGTTGATGATTTACATGAACGTGCTGGAAACACCAACGTTCTTCACCTACACGGCCAATTAAAACAAGTAAGAATTACGGGACATCCGTATGAGGTTTATGACCTAGATGGCTGGGAATTATTAATGGGCGATAAGTGTGAAGACGGCCATCAACTTCGTCCGCATATCGTTTGGTTTGGAGAAGATGTTCCGAATCTGCCAGTAGCAGCAGAGATGGTTTCTAAATCAGACGCTGTAATTATTGTGGGTACATCTTTAAACGTTTATCCTGCGGCTAGTTTGTATCAATACGCTAAAGACAATTGCCCAATTTGGATAATTGACCCAAAGGCGAATGAGTTGGTTTATCCAGAAACCATCACTCCAATAAATGAAAAAGCCGGAGCAGCAATGCCCCGGCTTGTCCAGTCTCTATTAAAAGAGGAGATTATTTTGTAACCAACATCTTCTTAGTGCTGATGCCTTTTCCGTCCACGTTAAGTGTGTAGAAGTACATTCCAGAAGGAAGGTTGGCAACATCCATTTTCAATGTTCCTTGGTCTCCGGTAAGATTTACATTCTTAACCTTAGAACCCAACATGCTAAAGACAGTAATTTCTGCTTTAGACCATCCTGAATTAAGTGCGTAATTGATGTTTGCAAACGTTTTAGCTGGGTTAGGGTAAGACTCTGAAATACCAGATTGGTTTCCTCTAAATACGTCTTGCACTCCAAGCGGACTAGCTGTAAACCTTACAGTTACACAAGCAGAATCAGCATGGTTTGTATCATCATAAAAGCAATATTGCAAGGTGCTAACGCCAGCAATTCCGTTTGGCTTGTAATCAGCATAAAACTGATCCATTCTTTGCCCTGGATCCAGTGTAATTGTTGTTGGAGAAATACTTATTGGTGGCTCATAGCACTGTTCCCAGCAGAAGTAATTCTGCGTTCCAGGAATGGTGTCTATTGTGATTCTCTCAGCTCTAACCGCTATTGGCCCTAACCCATTAGTATTCTCTACGGTTCCTACAGTTTGCATTAAAGTAACTTCTGCAGAACCCCATACCGCATTATCAATTGAAAGTACAGATAGGCTGTTTTGAGCTTGAAGCCCTGCAGCGGCAATCATCAAACTAAAACCGAGTACAATTTTCTTCATGTCTGCTAATGTGAGTTGTTAATCTATGGTGCTAAATTAAGTATTCAAAACGCAGTTATAGTCTGTAGGAACACAAAAAACATTCATTATTACTTTATGTTTGTATTCTAATTTGGATAATTTTGAAGTTCCGCATTAAAATCTAATTTTAATTACAATGAAAAAAAGTCTACTTCTAACCACGCTTACCGCTTTTGGCTTCGCTGGTTTTGCTCAAACTTTTGTGAGCACAACTCCCGAGAACAGAAATATTGTTCTTGAAGAATTTACAGGAATCTATTGTGGTTTTTGTCCTGATGGCCACAGACTGGCACAGGAGCTTCATGATAATAACCCAGGAGATGTTGTTCTGGTAAATATTCATGTTGGTAGCTATGCAAACCCTAATGGCGGTGACCCAGATTTTAGAACCGGTTTTGGCACTAGCATTGATGGCCAAGCAGGTGTTTGCGGTTACCCAGCGGGGACTGTAAACAGACAATACTTTCCAAGTTATTTTCAAACAGACCAAAACGGAAACCCTTGCGGTACCGAGCCAACTGCTCAGTCTAGAGGTTCTTGGGCTACCACTGGCGGCCAGATTCTCGCAGAGTCTTCTCCTGTAAACGTTGCGGCTCAGGCTAACATCGATCTTTCTACCGGAAAATTGACAGTAGTTGCTGAAGCATATTACACAGGAAACGGAAACGGTGCTTCACACAAATTGAGCATTGCTGTACTTCAAGATGGTCTTACAGGCCCACAATCTGGTTCTTCGGCTAACCCATCTCAGGTTAATCCTGATGGAACCTATACTCATAACCACATGCTACGTCACTTAATGACTGGCCAATGGGGAGTAGCTGTAACACCAACAACAACGGGCTCTTTCTTTACGGTAACTGAGGATTGGGATGTACCTACAGATATTAACGGACAACCAGTTAATCTAAACGATTTAAGTGTTGTTGTTTTCATTGCTGAAGGAAACGAAAACATCATTACAGGTGCAGAAGCAGAAATGAATGTTGTTTCTCCAAATGCATATGATGCTCTTCCAGCAGGAATTGATCTTCCTGACTTTGTATGTGGAGACGAGATTAGCCCAAAGGTTACTATCCAAAACATGGGTAACGAAACAATGACGAGTCTTTCGATTCTATATTCAGTTAATGGAGGTCCAGCTATGACTTACAACTGGACTGGATCACTAGGTACTGCAAGTGCTGAAGAAGTGACTCTACCAGCTATTTCTTTCACTCACATCTCTGAAAACACTTTCTGGGTTGCAACTACAGGTCCTAACGGACAAGCTGATTTAGTAACATCTAATGATATTGCTACTAAAATGTTTCAGCCTTCTAAAAACGCTGGAAACTCTATCACTGTGACCATTGTTCCTGATAACTACGGAAGCGAAACTACTTGGAGACTTCTAGATGCAGGTGGTTCAGTTGTAGAATCTGGAGGTCCTTATGTTGACGGTGTAACCGATCCTGAGGTGACTACAGTTAATGGTCTTTCTAACGGATGTCACACTTTCGAAATTATGGATGGTTTCGGTGATGGAATTTGCTGTGAGTACGGTATCGGAAGCTTCACACTTGAAAGTAATTCAACAGTTCTTTACACTGGTGGAGAGTTTGGGTCTGCTGACGAGCGAGTAATGAATGTAGGTGGTACTTCAAGTATCAACGATCTTGAGCTTGTAAGCAACGTTTCTGTATTCCCTAACCCAATGAGCGATAACGCTCAAATTAACTTCAATCTTGTAGAAGCAGGAGTTGTTTCTCTTGAAGTTTACAACGTACTAGGTTCGAAAGTAATTTCTGAAAACCTTGGCGAAAAAGTAACTGGTGCTCATACTACAAGCATTTCTGCACAAGGATTAGATGCAGGTGTTTACATGATAAACCTTACTGTAAACGGTTCTGTTCACTCAACAAGAGTGAGCATATCCAAGTAAGCAAATACCTATTCATTGAGGGCCACAGTCGGATACGGAACAGTATTTGAACTGTGGCCTTTCAATATTTACAACTTATATGTTATCATGAAAAACTTACTTCTTGCCCTCCTCGTATTATCTACCGCAACCATTGCCAACGCACAGGTTGCTAAAAAAAACTGGGACCTTCCTTCTGCAAACGTTAAAACGCTAGACGGAAAAACTATTGACACTAAATCGTTTGAAAATGATGGCAAGCCAATTATCATCAGCTTTTGGGCCACTTGGTGCAAACCATGCGTGCTAGAACTCAATACTATTATGGATGAGTACGAAGATTGGCAAGAAGAAACTGGAGTAAAGCTTATTGCCATTTCTATTGATGATGCAAGAAACACATCCAAAGTTGCACCTTTTATAAACGGTAAAGGATGGGAATACGAGGTATACCTAGACCCAAACGGAGACTTTAAGCGTGTAATGAACGTAAATACTGTTCCTCATACATTTGTATTAAACGGTGACAAGCAAGTAGTGTATTCGCATAACGCATATGCTCCTGGCGATGAAGAGCACCTTTACGAAATTGTAAAAGAGAATTCTGGTAAGTAAACTAACTTCTACCTATTGAAATTTTTCCACTCCCTCCTATCCACATTTCTATTTCTTTCTCTTTTCTCAACCATCGGATTCGCGCAAGAATCTGGCAAATGGGGTGAAATACACGGAAACGTACAGTTTGACGCGCAGTATTATAATCCAGATTCTGCGATTGGCGCACCACCCGTTCCTGAGAAGATGCTGATGAATGGATTTACCAACCTTATC
The DNA here is from genome assembly GCA_047614525.1 of Bacteroidia bacterium. Taxonomy (GTDB): domain Bacteria; phylum Bacteroidota; class Bacteroidia; order UBA10329; family UBA10329; genus UBA10329. The sequence continues at coordinate 4,211 of JBLHEU010000103.1, forward strand.
TACACCAAAGGAAAATTCCAAGTTGGGGTAAGGTACGAGAACTACCTCAACGTTCTTCAGGGTTTTGATGCTAGATATGAAGGACAAGGAATTACCTACAGATACGCAACCTTCAATGCCGATTTTCTTACCATCACCGTAGGTAATTTCTACGAGCAATTTGGCTCTGGAATGATATTCCGTTCGTTTGAAGAAAGAGGTTTAGGGCTTGATAACGCCATGGATGGGGCACGAGTTAAAGCGCATGTTCTTGGTGGTGTTTACATGACCGCCATGATTGGACGCCAACGTTCTTTCTTCGATTACGGAGAAGGAATTGTTAGGGGGTTTGACGGGGAAATAAACCTAAACGAAACATTCAAGGGCATTTCAGAATCCGCCTTTAAAGCGACTATCGGAGGTAGTTTTGTGAGCAAATATCAAAAGGATGAAGACCCTGATTTTGAGCTCCCTGAAAACGTAGGCGCTTGGGCCGCCAGGGCAAACCTGCTTTATGGCGGCTTCAACTTATCTGGTGAATACGTAAGTAAGATTAATGACCCTCAGGCAACAAATGCTTTTCTGCATGAAGGACTTCTGAGGAAAAATTATAACTCAGGTTCAGGCGCATTGGCTTCCTTGGCATATTCGAGAAAAGGGCTTGGAATTTTAGTTGCTGCCAAGCGGATTGACAATATGGATTTCCGTTCTGACAGAAACGCTACAGGCTTTAATTTGAACGTAAATTTCCTACCGGCTCTAACCAAACAACACACCTATCAGCTGGCGGCTAGCTTGTATCCTTATGCCACGCAGCCAAATGGCGAATGGTCTTTCCAAGGAGAAATTAGCTACAAAATTCCGCGTAAATCCAAAATTGGAGGTAAGTATGGAATTGGATTAGTATTCAATTATGCGGAAGTACATGGTTTGGTCAATACAGTTAACGAGGAAGGAAGTGGTTACGACAACAACTTCTTTGAATCAGGAGAGCTTTATTTCCGCGACATCAACATTGAAGTCAGCAAGAAATTCAGCAAAAAAACTAAGGCAACAGTCAAGTATTTGAACTTAGCTTACAATAAAGATGTGGTACAAGGGTTAGTGGGTTATGGAACAATTAAAGTAAACATCGCCATTGCTGACGTTACTTATAAGGTGACCAAAAAACACTCGCTAAGGTTAGAGGTGCAAGGGTTATGGACAAAGGACAGGGCTGACGAAGGAGATTGGCTAATGGCATTATTGGAATACCAATGGTCTCCTCATATGTTCGTTGCAGTTACAGATCAATGGAATTATGGCAACAAACATGTTGAAGACAGACTACACTACCCTTCAATCACTGTTGGATATATCCACAACGCGAGTAGAATTACGATAGGTTATGGAAGACAACGAGCAGGTATCTTCTGTGTAGGTGGAATATGTCGAAACGTTCCGGCCTCAAATGGGGTTTCTCTATCGCTAACCACAAGTTTCTAAGAGAATGAAAAAGGACATTTTTAAACTATTTACACTAGGCCTTCTGGTTGGGTTAGGTTTAGCGGCTTGCAACGTTATTGACCCACCTAAATATGGTTGCACAGATTCTTATGCTACCAATTATGACCCTAATGCTACTCACGCAGACGGCCCATGTTTGGGAGATTGCGATTACGACTCCAGCGACACCACCGTTATTTTAGGTTGCACAGATCAATCAGCATTAAACTACAACCCTCTTGCTACTTCCAATAACTGCGATTGCGCGTACGAAGGCGTCCGAAATGTGTTAGTAGAAGATTATACAGGACACACGTGTGGTAATTGCCCAAGAGCAGCGGAAGTGCTTCATGATTTAGAAGGCACTTACGGCTCTAGGATTATTCCAATTGCAGTACATGTTGGCTTCTTTGCAGAGACTCAAAATAACCCTGATGGCAGTTACGCTAGAGATTTTAAAACGCCTGCTGGTAATCAATGGAACACCGAGTTTGGAGCTAGTGCTCAAGGGCTACCTAACGGAATGATTAATCGAACACAGGAGGGTGGTGGCTACGTTCAGTCGTATACAGCCTGGTCGGCACAAGTAGCCAACATCTTGGCTCAAGAGCCTGATGCCTCGATTGGATTAGATGTCGTCTATGAAGAGTCTAGCAGAACCGTAAATGTTGACATCGATGTTACAGCCTTCAACGACTTAAGTAGCGGTCCTTACAATATTGTTGTTTGCTTAACTGAAGACAGCATAGTTGATTGGCAAAAAGATTACGACTCATCGTTAGCAGACGAAAACTTAGAAGACTACCTGCACATGCATGCGCTTAGAACAAACTTTAACGGTACCTGGGGAGGCCAAATAGGAACAGGTAACATAACCGCTGGAACAGTGATTAGTAGCAGCTATTCTCTCGTTTTAGATGCCGAATGGGTTGACCACAACTGTAACGTTGTAGCATTCATTTACCAAACTGGTAATAAAGAAGTTGTTCAAGCAGATTACCGCCACGTTATAGAAGAGTAAATTTGCCGCCTATGCGGTTACTTTCCTTTCTTTTCTTTCTACTGCCATTTATTTCCTTCGGACAAGGTTTTGGTGGCGGCCTTTATGGCGGAATAAGCACCAGCCAGGTTACTGGCGATGGCATAGTTGGTTTTCATAAAGCAGGCGGTTGGGCAGGCGCTTTCACCGATTACAGATTCACACCACGGTCTGCGATACAGTTTGAATTATCCTTTATTCAGAAGGGAAGTAGACGAACTCCAACGGTTAAAAACGGCAACGATTTTCGTTTATATAATCACAATATGATAGAAATTCCAATCCTGTACAGGTGGTACGGAATTAAAAATATGAGTATAGAACTAGGAACTCAAGTTGGTGTATTACTAAGCTCCATAGATCGAGTAGAAAACAGCTTCAATAACTTTGAAACAAGAAATAGTCCAGCATACCGCAAAGCAGAATGGAGCGGAACAGCAGGTCTCAGTTATTACTTCTTGAAAGGTAAAGTCGAGGTTAATGCTCGATACTCGAATTCCATTCTGACAATTCGGAAAAATGGCTTGTGGATGAACCATGTATTCGCTTTCTCTGTTAGGTATTGGTTTAAGACCACTTTAGACCGAGATAAGATTGAAGCGACCAAAAAGAAGAACAAGGTTCAGCTGAAAATAGACATTGGACAAGAGTAAAAGCACCTCCTTTTAAAGGAGGTGTAGAGGAACGAGAGGGAAGATTTTTCCTGAGAACCAGAATGAGAAACTAACCAAAAATGGAGAAGAAAAAGGTAGTTGTTGGAGTAACAGGTGCTAGCGGTTCAGTTTACGCTAAAGTTCTCTTTGATAGACTTATTGAGCTAAAAGACCAAGTTCAAGATGTTGGTGTAGTTTTCAGTACTAACGCCAGACAAGTATGGAAGCTTGAGCTTGGTAATTCCGACTTTGAAAACTTACCGTTCACCATCTACAATTCAAACGATTTTATGGCCCCTTTTGCATCTGGCTCAGCAAAGTATGAGACAATGATTGTTTGTCCTTGCAGTATGGGCACAATGGCCAGAATTGCTTCTGGTGTTTCCAACGACTTGATGACGCGTGCCGCTGATGTGATTCTGAAAGAAAGACGTAAGCTAATTCTCGTTCCAAGAGATACTCCGCTTAGCCTCATCCACCTCAATAATATGAAAACGGTTACCGAGGCAGGTGGCATCATTGCGCCAGCAAGCCCCTCTTTTTACAGCAACCCAGTGAATTTTGAGGATTTGGCGAAAACCGTGGTTGATCGTGTTTTAGACTTAGCTGGTTTCGACCTTGATTCATATCGCTGGAGCGAGAAATAACCGTATACAACGGAAACCACACGATATTTATTATTCACCTTAAAGTTTAATTATAAAAGTGCCTTGTTAGAGTAATTATTTAACAACTCTCGCGTTTGAGGTTTTGAATGTCTAAACAAAAACTTCATGAAACTTTTACTATCGCTAGTGCTAGGCTTGGCACTCACTGCTTACACAGGCCAAACCATTCCGAGACACAATGTCTTTTTCGCTTACAACAGCTCAGACCTTTCTGGTAGTCCCGCAAGAGTTGTAGAGGCCGTTTGCAAAAAACTTAGTCCGGGTAATCAAATTAGGCTTGGTATAACTGGTCCTATTTCTAGTGTGCACAACACACTGGATAAGAACCGCATAACCACGGCCAGAGCGCACAGCATCATCAAGCTTTTAAAGCAAATTACCTCGGAAGAGGACCGATACGAGATTGTGGATGTAACCAATCCATACCAACCACAAGAAATGGACGTTAGCGCAAACCGTCCTTTCGAACTTGAAGTCATACTAACCAAAGGTCAAGGTTGGATTGAACCACTATTCACATCTATTGATGAATTCCTTCCTCTTCCAGTTCAAACATTCACAATCAACCCTCGCGAAGACAACCGGTTAGTTGGAAAACAAGGAACGGTCATCAACATTCCAGCTTTCACTCTACAACTGAAAAACGGTTCTGTACCATCAGAAATGACAGTTGAATTGAAAGAGGTTTACGGAGGGGGTCAAATTGTACAAGCCAATTTGCACACTGCGTCAGGTGGCAAAATGCTGCGCTCTGGAGGCACCATACATATTGATGCATCGACCAACGGAAAACCTGCACAAGTGGCGGACGATAAAAAACTCGACCTTGAATTCCCCCACGGGGATGATGTCGCAGAAAACATGGAGGTGTTTAATGGCAGGGTTGATAGAAGTGGCAACTTTGATTGGATACCGAAAAATGGAATCATTAAACGAGAATCACAGGTTAGTGAGGCGTTTTACATCAACGATATTGAGGTGAGTAAAGAAGAGTACTTGTCCAAAATGCAAGCGTGGGAAAACCGAAAGGCTGAGTGGGAAAGAGAGGAAGCCATCTCCGAACAAGTAGCCTCCAATGAATCTGCCATGGATGCCTATATGCTTCAATCAGATGAGCTTGGTTGGATCAATTGCGATGAGTTCTATGATGTAGAGAACAAAACTGATGTACTAGTTTCGGTAGACACTGCCCAGCGACCTTCCGTACGAATGGTGTTTGACAACATTAGCTCCGTTATGGGTGGAGATTACAATTCACTAAATGGAACGGTAATATTTAGAGATGTACCCATTGGTGAGTCTGTGAGATTAGTTGCTTATTCCATTATAGATGGGACCGCTTTTATGGCGAACCGCAGCGTTGTGGTTTCGGATAATCTGAAACAAGACCTGAAACTTGTTGCAACCACAAAGCAAGAGATACAAGCGGAGTTAGCTTCTTTGAATTAGGTTCTAATTCCGCTGTTGAAGAACGCTTTATCTTTGGCCTATATTCAGGTTCAAAATTAAGTTTGCAAGCCAGATAAGGTCTGCGAGCAGGCTACTTTTTCAGAAAATCAATGTTCCGTTTTAATCCGCTGAACTTGGTTCTCTTAACGGCAGATTTCTGAAAGACCTTTTTAAACACATCTTCAGTCAGTTCTTCCCAATCCTTTTTGGTCATATCCAACATTTCAGGATGCGAGTTGAATTGAGGTTCTGAGTGTGGCTTGGAAAATCGGTTCCACGGGCAAACATCTTGGCACACATCGCAACCAAAAGCCCAATCGTCAAACTGTCCTTTCATCGCAGTTGGAATAGCGTCTTTCAGCTCAATGGTGAAGTATGAAATACACTTGGAACCATCAACAACATAGGGCGCTACAATCGCTTCGGTGGGGCATGCATCAATGCATGCGGTGCATGTTCCGCAGTGGTCGCGGATTGGGTGGTCAGACTCTAGTTCTATATCGAGAATCAACTCACCAATAAAGAAGAAGGACCCGTTTTTGGGGTGAATGAGATTGGAGTTCTTTCCCACCCAACCGAGTCCAGATTTTGCGGCCCAAGCTTTATCTAAAACAGGCGCACTATCTACAAAAGCCCTTCCGTCTACTTCACCAATTTCTTCGTTTATGAATTCTACCAACTCTCGGAGTTTTCCTTTTATCACATGATGATAATCGTTTCCATAAGCGTACTTAGAAATTTTAGGTGCGGAAGAATCTTTCTGCGTTTCTTCAGGGAAATAATTGAGCAAAACGGTAATAACGGTTTTGGCGCCATCAACCAGCTTTGTTGGGTCTAATCGTTTGTCGAAATGATTGGCCATATAACCCATTTCGCCATGCATCTTGGCATTGAGCCACTTTTCCAATCGTGGAGCTTCTTCTTCCAGAAATCCAGCCTTGGAAATACCGCATTGCAGAAATCCCAATCGCTGGGCTTCTTGTTTAATAAGCTGTTCGTTTGAAGACTGCATTTGCTGCAGTTTACTCGAAGAGGGTCCCTTCTTTACCCGGACTAACTTTTCCCAAGTGTTCGTAAGCGCGTTCTGTTGCTTGGCGGCCACGAGGTGTTCTAGAAAGGTATCCTTCCATTATTAAGAATGGCTCGTAAACCTCCTCAATCGTTCCTGCTTCTTCGCCAACGGCAGTGGCAATGGTTGTCAAGCCAACTGGGCCTCCTTTAAACTTATCGATAATGGTATGTAAGATGCGATTATCCATTTCGTCCAAACCGTGCTTATCTACATTCAACGCTTCAAGGGCAAACTGAGTAATCTCCATATCAATTGTTCCATCTCCTTTTATCTGCGCGAAATCGCGAACACGCCTTAAAAGCGCATTGGTAATTCGAGGCGTTCCTCTACTTCTGCGGGCTATCTCTAT
>JBLHEU010000104.1:0-10899 GCA_047614525.1 Bacteroidia bacterium
GAAACCGAGAAAAACTGGAAGGTAAAACCCAAGGTTATTCATGGTGATGAGTTTCATGAGAACATCATTCTTGTATTTGGAAAAAAACCTCGGACAGCCATTTTCGCGCATCTAGATAGTATTGGTTACACGGTTCGGTATGGAAAGCAACTAGTTAAAGTTGGCGGACCCGTTCTTAAGAACAACATTGAGTTGGTAGGTTCAGATTCTCAGGGAGAAATTGATTGCACACTTCAAGTGAGTAAAGAGAATGACTCCTTCGGATATAAGTTCGATAGAGTGATTGACCGCGGAACAAACCTCACGTTCAAACCCAACTTTAGAGAAACTAAAAACCACGTGCAATGCTGTTACATGGATAACAGACTTGGCGTTTGGAATGCCCTTAAAGTAGCCGAAACATTAGAAGAAGGAATCATTGTTTTCAGCACAAGGGAGGAACATGGTGGGGGAGCTGTTTCCTACGTTGGCAAATACATTCAAGAGGAATATGGCGTTCGCCAAGCACTGATCTCTGATATAACTTGGGTTACCGAAGGTGTAACGCATGGAAAAGGAGTTGCCGTTTCTATGCGCGACCGTGGCTTACCAAGAAGGGTTTTCCTAGACCGAGTTTTAGATATCGCTAAAGAATCAGAAATCCCTTTCCAGCTAGAAGTGGAAGGTTCTGGTGGTAGCGATGGGTTGGAGCTTCAATCTTCGCCATACCCATGGGAATGGCTTTTTGTTGGTGCACCTGAAGACAATGTTCATTCTCCTGATGAGAAAGTGCACAAGCAAGACATCGAATCTATGACCGCCTTATATAAGGTCTTGATGGAGAAACTTTAGCTTTTCAAATACTTGTTTGCAGCATCTACAATCACCTGAGGCGCACGTTGAGGCTTCATTGTTTTGCTATCAACAAACACCAATTCGGTTAAGGCCGAGTTGAGCATTTCGCCTTTGGCGTTCCAAGTTTCATATTCGAACAAAATTCTTGAGCGAGGCACTTGCTTAACGCGTGTTACAATTGTCAACTCCTCATCATAAAACGCTGGCTTTTTGTATTTGATTTCATAACGGATTACAGGCATCATAATTCCGCTCTCTTCCAACTCCGCATAGTTGATTCCTAAAACGCGCATTGCTTCTACCCTTCCCACTTCAAAATACGTGGCGTAATTCCCGTAGTACACGTAGCCCATTCTATCCACTTCTGAGTAACGCGTCCTAACTGTTGTCTTGTGTTCAAACATGGGCTTAAAATAGTGAATGGTAATCAGCGAACAGCGAATAGTAAATACCTATTTATTCAAGTTGATTGTGATTAATGAGTTATCTCAAAGAATTTTCCTTGTGTCTTTGCCTGAAACCATTTCGAATTTCTTCGTTTAGTATTTCGTCCTTTTACATATCGTTGCTTAAACTTGCCTTATGCGATATATGTGGTGTTTATTGATTCTTACGGCCTGTTCTTCTCCAAAACATGAATACAAAGCTGTTCCGATGACAGATTCTATTCCAACGGACGCATCTGCTGAGGAGATGATTGCTCCTTATCGCGACAGCTTAGAATTGACCATGAACACAATTCTGGTTGAGAATGATGTTCCGTTAACCCGCGGAAAGCCAGAATCGACTTTAGGAAACTTGATTGCCGATTTACTCTTGGAAAGGGCGTTAATGGAAATGGCAGATTCTATCCGTCCACTGGTTTGTCTTGTAAACATTGGCGGATTACGTGTTGATTTACCAAAAGGCCCGATTACCGTTGGGAAGGTTTTTGAATTAATGCCTTTTGAGAACGAACTGGACGTTATTAAGCTTTCGCCAGAGAAAGTGGATGAAATGCTTGCTTATCTCAACGAAGTTGGTGGACAACCTCTTTCTGGTTTAAATCTGAGAGTCTCTTCAAGTACCGGAACCACCAAATATACTTTGGATGATGGCGAAAGTGTGGAAGAGTACCTGTACGTAGTAACGAGCGATTACTTGGCCGAAGGTGGCGATAACATGAACTTTTTCAAAGACCCCTTGGAGAGAATACGAACAGGTATTAAGATTAGAGATGCCATTATTGATGATTTCCGTGTTGCTGGTTTAAGTGGAAAAACGCTGAGCGCGAAACTTGACGGCAGAATTTCCGTGATAAAATTCTAGCAGATGAAAAGAAGAAACTTCATACGTAATTCTGCATTTGCTGGCCTTTCAATAGGTGCATTAGGTGGGCTAAGCTCTTGTAAGCTTGAAAACTTCGGGGTGGTTAAACTCACCATTCTTCATACTAATGATGTGCATAGCCGCATAGACCCTTTTCCAACAACAGATAGCAAGTATCCTGGTTTGGGTGGATTTGCCCGAAGGGCAGAAATGATTAAACAGGTGAGATCTGAGGAAAGAAATGTACTCCTATTAGATAGCGGTGATATTTTTCAAGGCACGCCTTACTTCAATTATTATGGTGGAGAGTTGGAATTTAAACTCATGTCCGAAATGGGTTATGATGCCGCTACTTACGGAAACCATGATTTCGATAATGGCATTGACGGACTGACAATACAGTTACCACACGCCAATTTTCCTTTCATCAATTCCAATTATGAATTGAGCGGAACGCCTCTATCTGAATCAACACTAAAGAATAAAGTCTTTGAATTTGAAGGAATAAAAATTGGTGTTTTCGGATTAGGCATTGAATTGCAAGGTTTGGTCAACCCGAAGCTTTACGGTGATGTGCGCTACAACGACCCGATTACCGAAGCCAATAATCAAGGGAATTATCTTAAAAAAGAAATGGGTTGCGACCTAGTGATTTGCTTATCTCATTTGGGATATGATTACAATTCTGAGAAATATAATTTCGACACATCTAGAGTTTGCGATAAACATATAGCCGAAAACAGTCAAAATGTTGATATCATTCTTGGCGGGCACACACATACTTTTCTAAATACGCCTGCTTATTTCGTCAACTCTGAGGATAAATCAGTAATGGTTTGCCAAGTTGGCTGGGCAGGAATTAAACTCGGAAGGATTGACTTACAGATAGATACGGTTTCTCGTCTTTTTGCTAGCGCGTATATTGCACCAAAAGTTTCGTAAAGTCAATACCAATTTGATTTTTTTTTCATCTTTCTTTTACCAACATTTGCTTCGCATTAAGGGATCAGAAACCCCATCGATTAAACAGTTTCTGGTAGTAAAAATCTTAACGTGTTAACACTGAGTTAATTGACCGAAAATCATGAAGAAAGGCTGTAAGGTAATATGGGACAATTGTCTGGAAGTTATTAGAGATAACGTTCCGTATCAGAGTTACAGAACATGGTTTGAACCCATCGTTCCAATCAAATTGGAAGACAAAGTGTTAACAATTCAGGTACCTAGTCAGTTTTTCTACGAGTGGTTGGAGGAACATTACATCTCTTTACTCAAAAAGACCGTTAAAAAGGAAATTGGGGCAGACGGAAGGTTGGAGTACCAGATTATTATGGAGAATGGATACAATTCTACAAAGCCATATTCTGTAAGGGTCCCAACTAACTCTGCAACAACTAAGAATCGCCCGGTTACAATGCCGATTGATCTTGGAAGATCGGATGCAATCAAAAACCCATTCATCATTCCAGGACTTAAAAAAGTTAAGGTTGAATCTCAGCTTAACGCTAATTACAACTTCGATAATTTTATTGAAGGCGATTGCAACAGATTAGCTCGTTCTGCTGGCTATGCAGTAGCTAACAAACCAGGCGGTACTGCTTTCAACCCACTTCTTTTATACGGAGGAGTTGGTCTTGGAAAAACGCACTTAGCGCACGCTATTGGAATTGAGATTAAGGAGAAAGATCCTTCAAAAACAGTTCTTTACGTTTCTTCAGAAAAATTCACACATCAGTTTATTGATTCTGTTAAAAACAATAGCCATAATGATTTCGTCCATTTCTATCAGATGATTGATGTACTTATTATGGATGACGTTCAGTTTTTAGCTGGAAAGGAAAAAACACAAGATGTGTTCTTCCACATTTTCAATCACTTGCACCAAAATGGAAAGCAGTTGGTTCTTACCAGCGACAAGGCACCGGTTGAAATGCAAGGTGTAGAGCAACGTCTTCTATCTCGTTTTAAATGGGGATTAGCGGCCGACCTTTCTTCTCCAGAATTGGAGACAAGAATTGCTATTCTGAGAAAGAAGATTTATCAAGATGGAATTGAACTTCCTGAAGAAGTTCTTGAATACTTGGCTTACAGTATTACAACTAACATTCGCGAACTAGAAGGAGCATTAATTTCATTATTAGCTCAAGCTTCTCTGAACAAAAAGTCTATCAACTTGGATTTAGCCAAGCAGATGATTGACAAGTTTGTTAAGAACACAGCTCGCGAAATCAGCATCGATTACATTCAAAAAGTAGTGTCAGATTACTTTGATATGCCAATTGAATTGATGAAGTCGAAAACACGTAAGCGTGAGGTTGTTCAGGCACGTCAAATAGCTATGTTCTATGCTAAGAACATGACTAAAGCGTCTTTGGCAACCATTGGAGCACAGTGTGGTGGAAAAGACCACGCAACGGTTCTTCATGCGTACAGAACGGTGAACAACCTGATTGAAACCGATAAGCAGTTCCGCGGTTACATCGCTGATCTTGACAAGAAGATAAAACTGTCGTAATCCATGGCCGCGTCTCGCGTGTTAATGGTTTGTCTCGGAAATATTTGCCGAAGCCCAATGGCTGAAGGCATTCTAAAACACAAGGCCCTACTTCAGGGCCTTGACGTTTTTATAGACAGCGCTGGAACTTCTGATTGGCACCGTGGTGAACAGCCAGATATTCGTGCTATGGAAGAAATGAGGATAAACGGAATTGATATTACTAATCAAGCTTCTCGTCCATTTACGGTTTTAGACTTCGATAATTTCGACCATATTTTGGTGATGGATGATTCCAATCAGGCCAACGTTTTGAGATTAGCTCGAAATAAAGATGATGCTTCTAAAGTGCATTTGATGCTTGATTTTGGGAATGAAGTAAAAGGAAAAGCTGTTCCTGACCCCTATTATAATGATGGATTTGGACGTGTTTACGATTTACTTGATTATGCTTGCGAAGATTTCCTTAACACGCTAAAATGAGCATAGGCACACTTTATTTAATCCCTGTTTCTCTTGGAGAAACAAACAATGAAAAGTTGTTTCCCGCAATGAACTTGCGTCTTCTAGAAGAACTTGACCATTTGGTAGTTGAGAATGAAAAAACAGCAAGACGGTTTATTCGCTCTACTGGCAACAAACGTGATTTTGACAAGCTTGAACTCATTCTGCTTGACAAGAGAACAAGACAGCACGAAATATCCCGACCAATGGAATTGCTAATGCAAGGAAAAGATGTTGGGATTATGTCGGAAGCTGGTTGTCCCGGAGTTGCAGACCCTGGTCAGATTCTTATGGCCGAAGCACATTTATACAACATTAAAGTTGTGCCGTTAGTTGGTCCGTCTTCTATCCTACTTGGATTAATGGCAAGCGGCCTAAACGGACAAGGGTTTGCTTTCAATGGATATTTGCCAATTGAAAAAAAGGCGAAGCTTCATGCCTTAAGGGAACTTGATTCTCGTGTTTCTAAAACTGGGTTTACCCAAATCTTTATGGAAACACCATATCGTAATCAAGCAATGTTTGATGATACAGTAAAAACCTGCAACGCCAAGCACAAGCTGTGCATTGCGGTTGATATCACCTTAGAAACTGAATTAATAAAAACACTGGCCATTGCAGAATGGAAAGCCGAGAAGATTAATATTCATAAACGGCCTTGTATGTTTTTGTTGGGAAAATAAGCCTTCCTCAGTCTAAGTCTTCTCATATACAAATCTGGCAGCATCCAAGATGATACGCAGCATCAATAAAAACTACTTGGTTAATGCACTTATCTCTTGACTACCAATACCGATATTCCTCTTTGTGATACTGCCTCTAAGTTGCCCCCTTTTTTGAAGTAATTATGAAGCAATTCTCCATAATGGAAATGAGAAAAATGGAATTGCCTCCAGGATACAATTAAGGTTCATTATGCAATAAAAAAAAGGGTTAGAAAACTCTAACCCCTTTTTTATTGCGTTATGTACTTGAGAGCAAGTCCTTAAGATTACTTAACGCTAACCAACTCTACATCAAAAATAAGGTCTGCTTTAGGCTTTATCATGCCTCCAGCACCACGTTCTCCATATGCTAGTTGGTAAGGAATAAGCAAGCGAGCTTTCTCACCAACCTTAAGCAAAGCAATACCTTCATCCCAACCTTTAATCACTCGGTTTACACCAATTGGAAAGCTGATTGGCTCGCCTCTGGTAATAGAACTATCGAATACAGTTCCATCATACAAATAACCCGTGTAGTGTACTGCAACCGTTGAACCAGGTGTTACCGCTACCCCATCGGTTTTATTCAATCGAATGTAACGTAATCCTGTACCAGTAGAAACGGTATCAAAACCAGCGGTTTCATAAGGAACTGGCTTAATTACCTTCTTAACATCCATTAGCTGAACATCAAAAATCAATGTAGAGTTTGCAGGAATAGTTGGTCTATCAGCCGATCCATAACCTAACTCAGAAGGAATAATTAGCGTAGCAGAATCGCCAACATTTAGGAAGGCAATGCCTTCATCCCAACCTTTAATTACACGACCTCCACCAAGAGGAAACTCAAAAGGCTTACCTCTTTTATACGAATCATCAAACGGAGAACCATCCAATAATCGTCCAGCATAATGCACAGACACTTTATCTCCGTTTTCTGGTTGCGCACCATCTCCTTTTTTCCAGATAATGTATTGCAATCCAGATGCGGTTGTAATTGTATCGTTGGTTACTTCTTTGACTTTTTCGCCAGCTTCTGTAACAGCTTTATCGTTGCATTTGGTAGCAACCATCAACATCCATCCAAAAACGGCAAGCAGGGTAATTTTTCTCATTCTAATTTTAGTTTCTATTAATTGGGTCTAACACATTTACAACTTCCAAATTGTAGACAACAACGGCCTTTTTAGGTATGCAATCGTCATCTCCAACTAGCCCGAAAGCGAGGTGTGAAGGTAAAATTATTTTAACCTTATCCCCTTCACGAAAATACAGTACAGCTTCTTCCAAACCGCTCTCTACTCCGCCCCTACCGACCAAGAATTCTTTAGGGCCTAAATCATCCGAATTGTAACAGGTTTTACCGGTGAGTAATTTGGTTTGGTAAGCGCACTGAATAACAGTTCCTTCTTCCACTTTGCGGCCTGAGCCATTCTCGTAAATCAAGTACCGAAGGCCAGAACCTGTTTCAACCATTTCCCACTTTTGACGCGACATATAATTATCGATGTCTTGGTTTTCAATTTTAACCAATGTTTTATTGACATCAATCAGCGGCTGTTTGTACTCAGCCGAATTGACAGGTTTCTCTTGACCATGATTGGTGTTGCACGAGAACGCGAGCAAAAGAATGGCAACTATGAATAGTGGAAATCTCACGTTAAGCTTTCAGCTTGTCTGCATACGTTGATAATAGAGAAACGAATTTCTCTTTGGTTTCTTGTAGACTGAGGTCTGATTTACCACCAGCGGCATTTCGGTGTCCGCCACCTTCAAAGTTTTCTCTTGCAAATTGGTTTACGTCAAAATCTCCGATTGAGCGAAAAGAACACTTAACCATCTCTTCTGCTTCAATGAAAATAGCTGAGAAGCTTATTCCTTCAATTGACAACGGATAATTGACCGTTCCTTCTGTATCCCCTTTCTGAAAATGAAAACGCTTCATTTCTTCTAACGAAAGTGATATAAATGCCGAATTGTGTTCTGCATGCACTTCTAGTTTATCATCTATGCAATAGCCGAGCAATCGTAGTCTATATTCGGAACTGGCGTTATTAACCAGATTGTATATCTCGTCATGCTTTACGCCTAAGTCGAGCAAATCGGCTACAATTCTGTGTGTTTCTGATGTTACAGACGGAAAACGAAAGCCTCCGGTGTCAGTCATAATTCCGCAGTACAAGCACTCGCCAGATTCTTTGTTCGGAATCTTATCTCCCATCATTTCTGCAAACGTGTGAATGAGTTGAGCGGTTGAACAAGCGGAAGTATCGGAAAGCATGAAATCGACAAAACCATCTGGTTGTGGATGATGATCAATCATGACTTTCACATTATCTGAAGAACGAAGGACGTTTTCCAATCCGAATGCGCGGCTTGGTGTGTTGAAGTCTAGACAGAAAAGCACGTCTGCATCGTTTACCAATGCTTCTGCATTCTCTGTATTTCCCTCATGCAAAACCACTTTATCGTTTGCTGGCATCCATTTTAGGAATTCAGGATAATCGTTTGGCATGATTACGCTTACTGCGTGACCTTTGTCAATTAAATAGTGGTATAACCCAAGTGAAGACCCAATGGCGTCTCCGTCTGGACTTTTATGCGCTACTATGGCAATTTGCTTAGGTGTTGAAAGAAGTTCTTTCAGTTCTGTAAAATCGGTCTTGCTCAATATTTCTGTGTTTAAATAAGGCTTGCGAAGATAGGAAGGGTTTGTGGTCTGACGCGCTTGTGTTACAACGAACGAGCGCTACAATAACAGATTGCTTCTGGTCAAACCCTTGCGATGACGCTTATAGGTAGCGTGCGTTAGGGATAGTAGCGGCATCCCACGCTTTGGCGTGGATATAGCGAATAGCCCGACCGTTCGCGGGAACGCCTTAATAATTGTGGTTTTTGGCGTAGTCGTTTTATCTATTTTCGCGGCAAGTTTTAAAACACACAAACAAGCATGGCAACTAACAGAACTTTTACAATGGTTAAGCCTGATGGGGTTGAGGCAAACAACATCGGTAACATTTTGGCAAAAATCAACGAAGCTGGATTCCGCATCGTTGCAATGAAATATACTCGTCTTTCTGCTGAGCAAGCAGGAGTGTTTTATGAGGTGCACAAAGAGCGTCCGTTTTATGGCGAGTTGGTTGACTATATGAGTTCTGGGCCAATTGTGGCGGCTATCTTGGAAAAAGATAATGCTGTTGCTGATTTCAGAACACTAATTGGTGCTACTGACCCAGCTGAAGCTGCGGCAGGAACTATTCGTGCTGAGTTTGCAGAAAGCAAAGCAAAGAACGCTGTTCATGGTTCTGATAGCGATGAGAACGCTGAGATTGAAGGAGCCTTTTTCTTCTCTCAAATTGAGCGTCCGTAAGGGTTTTAATATCTATAAGTAAAAAGGCTTGCCAAATGGCGAGCCTTTTTTTTAACGTTTCATGGTGCCTTTGGCAATTCCGACTAGCCAGCGTTTAAATAAAGGTCCTTTTCTTCCCTTCTTGCTTCCTCTTCTAAAACTATCGAAGTAAAATTTGGTGTAAACCACTGCCCAATCGGCACACTTTCGGTGGGTGAATTTGTCTCCACCAACCTTGCGAAGCTTTACGTTCTGCGCTCCATTTTCCGTCATGTATTTGTGTGCAATAAGGGCGTTCGTGTAAACCACTTCTTCATCCCCGGTGCAATAGCATATTTGCATTGGTCTTTTGGGAACCCAATTATCCATGCTGTTTTCTTGAAGTAACTTCTTAAAACGAAAATCTGGATTGTTTAAGAATTCATTTATCAAACTATCAGAAAGCATGTCTTTAGGCACAATTGGAAGCGTATCGTTGATATCACCTACCGAATGTTTTCCGTTGAAAACGCTTTGTACAATCTCGTTGTAAGGTTTGGCAAACACATCATCATAAAAGTTCTTTTCATCAAATATTTTGTAAACCTCGTTGTAGCCTAAAAGCAAATAAGGCAGATAGTGCGGCTGGGTGTATTCATGAAACATTACATCGGCTTGTACTCCATCTAAATCATAAGGACCAGACATTGGTGAAGATGCTGTGACGGTGTATTCATCCGAATATTCCTCTTGCAATTTTCTATGCACAGCCATGGCTGCATGTCCGCCTTGAGAATAACCCGAAATGAATATCATTGGATCCCTTTCTAACTTCATCAAGCTATCTAATTCAACCACCGCTTTCATCATATCTATGCCTGCATCGGCCTCTGAATCTGCATGAATGTATAAGTGTCTGCGTTGTCCATGCCCAAGGCCAACGTAATCTGGTTCGCAAACTGCGTAGCCATCAGTTGAGAACATCAGGCAGATTTGATCTTCTCCGTTAAAGCCAAGTCTTCTCTGTGGACGAATGGTAGTTCCGTGATTGTAAATGAGCAACGGAGCGGCTTTTTTAGCATGAATTGGCATGAAATACAAACCTGATGCTACTACCTGACTTCCATCTCCGTAGGTAGTATAATACGTTATGTCGTAAACATCTACCGCATTTCTAACCTTAGAAATAACCTGCGGAATGCCCATTCTCTTCCAACGCTTATCAAGTTTGTCTACAGAGAATGAATCTACCTTGGTGTAGCTAATTAGCTGCGCGGAGCTTACTGAAACGAAAAAACAGAATGAAATAACGGAAATGAGAGCTTTGAAACGCATGGAAAGATTGAGTTCGGTGCGAAGTTAGCAATGCATGCATTGCTTTTCAAATCAAAACCAATCTAGAAAAAGCGATAGCAATTGGTATATTTCCAGCCTAAATAAATCTAAATGAAATTCGTTTTATCTATTCTGTTTGCTTCTCTTTTTTCTCTTCAGTCTTTCGCGAAAGAAGATTACTCGCTTACCATTTATGAAACGCATGATGATTATAAAGCCAGCAAGGGAAAATCGATGTTTGAGTTTATTGGTTACGATTGGACTTTAGGTTCACTTCGTCTTTTCTATCGCGTTAAGAAGCGCGATGAAGGCAAAGTAAAAGCAACCACTATTTATGCGTTTACAGTTGGCGACCAGCTTTATCGTGTGATAAAAGGGCGTCCGTATAGGGT
>JBLHEU010000105.1:0-10886 GCA_047614525.1 Bacteroidia bacterium
ATGATTTTGCCACCAATGGCACTCATCACCGTTGGAGCCATCATCTGGGTACAGCGTGCAAGAAATGCCAAATTGATAGAAGCTTAATTCCTAACAGACAGATTAAAGAGTCATGGAATACATTAACATATTCGTAAAAGCCATCTTCATCGAGAACATGATTTTTGCCTATTTCCTAGGCATGTGTTCTTATTTGGCAGTAAGTAAAACGGTTAAGACCGGGGTTGGCCTTGGATTTGCCGTAATCTTTGTTCTGGGCGTAACCGTACCAGTTAACTACCTACTTGAGAATTACATTCTCGCTGAGGGAGCCTTGAAATGGTTAGGGCCTGATTTCGCAACAATGGACTTGAGTTTCTTGAGCTTTATCATGTTCATCGCTATTATCGCATCCATGGTGCAGTTGGTAGAGATGATTGTAGAGAAATTTGCACCAGCACTGTACTCGTCACTTGGTATTTTCCTTCCACTTATCGCAGTAAACTGCGCGATTCTTGGTGGGTCACTTTTCATGCAAGAACGTCAGTACGCAAACATTGCTGAAGCAACCGTATTCGGCCTTGGTTCTGGAGTTGGCTGGTTATTGGCAATTGTAGCTATCGCGGCAATCCGTGAGAAGATTCGTTATTCAAATGTTCCTGCCCCATTGAGAGGATTGGGAATCACATTTATTATCACAGGGCTAATGGGCATGGCGTTCATGAGCTTTATGGGTATAGAACTTTAATTGAGGCATCGTAATACTTAAAGCATGATACTTCTTAACACATCAACAGTAATTCTAGTAAGCATAGTTGTCTTCCTTATGGTAGTCTTCATGCTGGTATCTCTACTTCTAGCGGCCAAAGCAAAGTTGGCTCCTTCAGGACCAGTTACGCTAAATGTAAATGGCGAGACTGACATGGTTGTTGAGGCAGGTTCCACTATCCTCAGCACCCTAGGTAGCAACAAAATTTTCTTGCCTTCTGCATGTGGTGGAGGTGGTACTTGTGCCATGTGCAAGTGTCAAGTATTTGAAGGTGGAGGTGAAATTCTTCCTACAGAAAAGCCTTACTTCTCTCGTAAAGAGATTCAGGAAAACTGGAGACTTGGTTGCCAAGTGAAGGTGAAAGAGGATATGAAAATCGGTATCCCTGAGGAGATTTTCGGTATCAAGGAATTTGAAGCTACAGTAGTTTCTAACTACAACGTTGCTACGTATATCAAGGAATTTGTTGTTGAAATTCCTGAGGATATGAACTACGAAGCTGGTGGTTATATTCAAATTAATATTCCTAAAACTGAGGTTAAATTCTCAGATATGGATATCAAGGCACATCCAACAGATCATCCAGGAGAGCCAGATAAGTTTGAGAAAGATTGGTCAGAAGGAGCGTTTGCTCTTCGTCACTTAACGATGAAGAATGACGAAGAAGTTATTCGTGCATACTCAATGGCTTCTTACCCAGCAGAGGGTAGAAATATTATGCTTAACGTTCGTGTTGCCGCTCCGCCATGGGATAGAGAAAAAAACACTTGGGCAGACATCAATCCGGGAATTGCATCTTCTTACATTTTTAACCTAAAAGAAGGTGATAAATGCAAGATTTCTGGACCTTATGGTGAGTTCTTCATTAAGGACACTGGTACTGAAATGCTTTACATTGGTGGTGGTGCTGGTATGGCGCCAATGCGTTCTCATATTTATGAGTTGTTCCGAACGCTTAAGACAGGAAGAAAAGTGACTTATTGGTATGGAGGACGTTCAAAAGCAGAGCTGTTCTATATCCACTATTTCAGAGACATCGAGAAGAACTTCCCGAACTTCAAATTCTACATGGTTCTTTCTGATGCTAAGCCAGAAGATAATTGGGTTGAGAAGAAAGACATGGAGGACCCTAACGGAGATGGATTTGTTGGGTTTGTTCACAATCAGGTAATTGAACAGCAGTTGAGTAAGCACGAAGCTCCTGAAGAGATAGAATTCTATTTCTGTGGACCACCAATGATGAACCAAGCGATACTCAAAATGTGTGACGATTGGGGAGTACCACCTGAGCAAGTAGCTTTCGATGATTTTGGTGGGTAACCAATGTTAGATATAAAGAATAAAAGCCTCGATAGTAACACATCGAGGCTTTTCTCGTTAAGACAGCTGTGTACACAAAAGCGTTATGTATGAAAAGCAATTTTTTGCTTCTTCTTTTGATGATTTATACTACAGAAATCTATTCGCAAACGACCGAGGTAGATTCAATAGCACAGGTTGAAGGTCAAGTTGTTGCTTCTGACTCTCTGATTAACCTGGCTAAATCGTTTATCGGAGTTCCTTACAAATATGGCGGAGCAACCCCATCGGCTGGTTTTGATTGTAGTGGATTTGTGAAGTATGTCTTTGCGAATTTCGGAATGGAATTACCTCGAACAACATCTGAACTGGCAAACGTTGGAATAGAGATTCCACTGGATAGCTGTAAAAAAGGAGATTTGATTGTCTTTTCAGGACGGAATAAAGCAAGTCGTCCAATAGGCCATGTTGGTATTGTAACTAGCGATTTATGTGAACCCGTGAGTTTTATTCATTCTGCAACCAGTAAGAATCGTGGAATTGTAATCAGCGCTTTTGATAGATATGATTATTACAAAAGCAGGCTGGTAAAGGTTATTCGTGTTGTAGATGAGCTACCTTACTAGTCTTTAGTTATCAGGTAAAATGTCCAAATATTCGTTTCTACTTCTTCTTATAACTGTTCTATTTGTTGGTTGCTCCCAAGAGCAACGAATGGAAGCTAAAGGCTACACGCAAGGCACAACCTACTCGGTTATTTATTACAATCATGGTAAAGACCTCCAATACCAAATAGATAGTCTCTTAATCTCATTCGACCGGGGCTTATCTACGTATCAGGAGAGTAGCTATATCAGCAAATGGAACAGGAATGAGCAAGTCCCATTAGAACAACCAGCGCAGTTTAAAGAGGTTTTGAAGCAAGCGACAGAAGTTTATGATAACACAGGTGGTGCATTTGATATTACCGTCTCGCCATTAATGAAATATTGGTTCCAACAAGATTGGAATACTACTCAGATTGATTCTATGCTGGTTGATTCTCTGCGTTCTAATACAGGAATGCAAAACGTGGTTCTTGAAGGTGATGATTACGTAAAATTGAATCTAGCAGTTCAGCTTGACGTAAACGCCATTGCTCAAGGTTATTCGGTCGATGTTGTTTCTAGGTATTTAGAAAGTCGCGGTGTTTTCAATTATCTGGTGGAAATAGGAGGAGAGGTTCGCGCAAGCGGAACCAAACCAGATGAACAGCTTTGGAAAGTTGGAATTGACAAACCAGCTGATGAGAATTTAGAACGTGAGCTAACTATGTCAGTTAAGCTACAAGACAAGGCATTGGCTACATCAGGCAACTACAGAAAGTTTGTTGAGATTAATGGTCAGAAGTACGGCCATTCGTTGAGTCCTTTGTCTGGTTACCCAGCTAAAACAGATGTTTTAAGCGCTACGATAATTGCTGATGATTGTATCACGGCTGATGCTTATGCCACGGCTTTCATGGTATTGGGATTTGAGAAATCAAAGCTTTCCATTGGTCAGGAAAGCGGATTAGAGGCCATTCTCATTTATTCTGATGGAGGTAAAGTGAAGACTTGGGTTTCTGATGGATTAACAGATTTTATTGTTGAAACGGAATGATAACCGCTGTCTGTCGGAGTAAGCAATGGGCTTTATTTCTTGGACTCTTTCTTATCTCGCTCATATTCCACACGTATAATCTTGAACATGCTTCGTACGATTTAGATGAAGCCGCTCATATTTGGCATGCGCAAAAGCCTTATTCAGATGTTGTAGCACAGGCATCGCATGACCCAAATCCTCCCGTATACAATCTTATACTTTCTTCTTGGGTCAAGGTCTTTGGGGTAAGCGAGTTCTCTACACGGTTTCTAAGTGTTCTTTTCGGAGCGTTAGGAGTAGGGATTATGTTTCTTATTGGATCGCGAAACTTCGGATTGGCCGTTGGACTTATGGCTGCTCTGTTTTATTGCTTTTCGCCAATTCAGTTTAGGTTTACTCATCTCGCCAGACCGTATTCCATTCTTATGGTGACGGTGCTTCTGTCCTACGGAGGTCTGTTTGAGGTTCTTAGGAATGCTTCAAAGAGACGGTTGTTCATGTATTACTTGGTTACAACGGCAATGCTTTATGTGCACCCAACATCGGTGTTCAACCTTGCCGCACAAGGATTAATGATTCTGACTTATCATCTCAAAGATTGGAAATCAACACTTAGAGTTTTTGTGCCAATGCTACTCGCTTTCCTATCATTCGTGGCGTGGGTAGTTTCAATTCCATATTTCGAAAGGAATGACACCATGTGGTTTGATGCTCCTGGCTGGGAAGAAGTGAAGTACGTTCTGCTAGTGTTTTACGCCAATGGTAAACTTCTCATTCTTCAGCTCGTTCTTCTATTATTAGCTTTTGCTTTACTGCTGAAGTACAAAAATAGGGACTCAGTTTATAAGTTCTTGTGGCTGTTCCTTTGGTGTTGTATCCCCTTCCTTTTGAGTATTTGCTTTTCACACTTAGTAAAGCCGGTTTTTCAGGATAAGTACATTTTGTCTGTTCAGCCTGGCATGATGTTGCTTTTGGCTTATTCAATTTATCAACTTAGGTCCAAGTTGATTCGATTAGCAGGATTCGTTCTGGCCAGTGTAATTATGCTTAGCTCCATGGATGTCACGCTGAACCCTGAAGGAGATTGGCGCAAAGCGATAGAATTCTTGAAAAATGAGCAGACTAATGATGAAAGTGCAATCCTTTTAAACCCTTGGTACGAGTTTAGAACCTTCAGCTATTACTATGATAGACGCTCCTACAAAGCCCCCGATAGCACGTTTAAAAACCTAGTTAACAGTAATGTCTTCACTTCTTGGCATGATGTGTATGATACATTGAACCTCAAACCAAAGTTCGATGTATTTCATTCCTTAGTGACTCACGCGGGTCTTAATTCTCGAGTCTTAGACATCGAAGTTCTTAAAGCAGGGGCTACGCTTGTCAGAGAAAAGAAGTTTATCGGAATAAATATTGAGACTTACGCTTTGCATCGAAAGATGGAAACACAAGATGAATACTCAAGTTCCAAGGTTTTATCATTCTCCAGCCTTGAATCAGATTCAAGTGTATCGCTTACAGTGAAGGTGGACATAATGGAATACGATAATTTGGATGGTGTTCTGATGATTACTTCTGTAGAAAACAAGGAAGGGAAATCAGTGTTTTACAGGTCAAAATCAATTGTGGAAGGAGATGTAGCGAACGGAAACCTGAGCTTCGAGGACAAAATTCGCTTCCCAGAATTCAAGAAAGACTGGGTAGTTACCGTTTTTCTAAGAAATACCGAACAACAGAATTTTCAATACAGAAGCTTAACCATTACTGCTGACTAAGCGGCTTCATTCGGCTTTTTACATTTCTCTTCTGGGGACGCACCACAAAGCCCACAAGATTCACCTTCTTTGTTTAAAAACGGGCTGTTACTGGCACAAGTTCCAGCAAATTGTCCGTCTTTTTTAAGTAAAATCTTTATGGCAATTCCAGCGAATCCTAATCCTAGTAAGAGTATAGCGGCAATTACAACTTGCATAGTGGGGGTTTTAAACTGATGCTAAAAACTAAACGTCTCTTGTGAGAGTTTGTTCTCTATCTGGTCCAACGGAAACAACTGAAATGGGTACTCCTGTTTCCTGTTCTATGAACGAGATGTATTTCATTACCTCAGCAGGTAATTGGTCTGAACTGCTAAGTCCGGTTAAATCAGAATTCCAACCCTTCAATTCTGTATAAATCGGTTCAACTTCTTGGCTGAAATCAAATGGAAGAACGTCAGTTTCTTCACCGTCTATTTTGTATTTGGTACAAACTTTAATGGTGTCAAATGTGTCTAGTACATCTGTTTTCATCATGTTTAGCTCGGTAACACCGTTAATCATAATGGCGTATTTCAAAGCTGGCAAGTCCAACCAACCACATCGTCTTCTCCTTCCTGTAGTGGATCCAAATTCATGCCCGATGTCAGCTAATTTTTCCCCGGTTTCATCAAAGAGTTCCGTAGGAAAAGGACCGGAACCAACTCGGGTGCAATAAGCTTTGAAAATACCAATGACGTTTCCAATTCTGTTAGGCGCAACACCTAAACCGGTACATGCACCGGCACAAACTGTGTTTGAAGAAGTAACAAAAGGGTAGGAGCCAAAATCAATATCAAGCAAAGAACCTTGTGCTCCTTCTGCTAGAATTGAGTTTCCTTTTTTAAGATGATCGTTCAGGTACTGCTCACTGTTAATCAATTCAAAACGTTGCAAAGTTTCAAGAGACGCAAACCATTCGGCTTCCATTTCATCCGCCACACCATCTTCGCCATAAAAGCCAAGCATTTGTTCGTGCTTTTGCTTCAAGAATGAATACTTCTCCTTGAATTTACCTCCAACTATGTCACCAACTCTAAGACCGTTTCTACCAGTTTTGTCCATGTAGGTTGGTCCAATTCCTTTAAGCGTGCTTCCAATCTTTCCTTTGCCTTTAGCTTTTTCAGAAGCTGCATCTAGCAACCTGTGGGTTGGAAGAATAAGGTGCGCTTTTTTTGAGATTTTGAGTGTTGCAGTAACGTCAACGTTTAATCCGTCCAAAGCGTCAATTTCCCGTTTGAAAATAATCGGGTCAATAACAACTCCATTTCCAACAACATTCACAGCATTCTTCCTGAAAATACCAGAAGGAATTGTGTGTAATACGTGTTTGATTCCTTCAAATTCTAGGGTGTGTCCAGCATTTGGTCCGCCCTGAAATCGTGCAATCACATCATAACTTGGCGTGAGAACATCAACAATTTTTCCCTTTCCTTCATCTCCCCATTGGAGTCCTAGGAGTACATCCACTTTCTTCAAGATAAACCGCTTTGTAGTTAGAAATTCTCGGTAGCCTCTGCCACTGAGTCATAAATTTTAAATATCGAATCGAGCTTGGTCATAACCATTAGCTTTTTCACTTTTGGCGAAATGCCTCCAATTACCAATTCTCCTCCAGCGTTTCGCGCTGTGGTAAACATTCCAATTAATAGATTTAAACCAGTACTATTTACATATTCCAGCCCTTCCAAACTAATGAGGTAACGGGTTGTTCCATTCTTTATAAGCCCTTCATAATTTTGAATTAATTCAGCAGCTTGAGATTTCTCTATGAGTCTACCTGTGAGGGTAATCAACTTTACTTCCGAATGGTCATCAATAGTATAGTCCATACTCTATTTATTCTGATTCATTCGTTCACACTTTCCATTGTCTGCAAGTTTCTTACAGCTTCCGTAAAAGTTAAGCGAATGATTGGTGATCGTAAAATCTAAAATATCTCCTGCAGTATTTTGAATTTGCTGAATTCTTGGATCGCAAAATTCAAAGACCTTCCCACAATCTTGACAGATAAGGTGGTCGTGTTGAGCGTATTTGTAAGAACGCTCAAAATGAGCAATGTTCTTTCCAAATTGATGCTTGGTAACCAGTTTACTGTCTAAAAGAAGCTCAATTGTGTTGTAAAGAGTAGCCCTGCTAACGCGATAGTTTTTCTCCTTCATTTGAACGTAAAGCGATTCAATGTCGAAGTGTCCTTCGTTAGAATATACTTCGCCAAGAATGGCAAATCGCTCAGGCGTTTTTCGATGACCTTGCTCCTCCAAGTAATTGGAAAAGATTTCACGAACGTTCTCGAAAATTTCTGTTTCTGGTTCAGAAAGCATTGCTCCGATTAAGGCTTAAAGTTACTTATTCGAATGATTTAAATTACTCATACCACTTAATGAATTTCGATAATTGTACATCGCCATTTGACTCCGCCATTATTACATACAATCCATAATCAAAACCATTTACAGGAATGATTAACGCTCGGTTGGTTACGCTTGTCAAGTAGTCGTAATAATACACGTTCCCGTTTCTATCAAATACGTAGAGATTAACATTGCTTTCAAACTTGGTGACAATAGTGGCATTAAGCCAATTTACTGCAGGGTTTGGAAAGATATCTATTACAATGTTTTCGCATGGGCCTTCTTCCCATTGTTGTACAGTGGCGAACTCAGCATAACAGGCATTTCTATAAGTAACTCCATCACAACCACAAACAGGCAAGAAATCAGGGAAACATGGCGGCTGCAGATTAGGGGAATTTAGGGTATCTAAACACTGACCAAAAGAAATATGGCTTGCAGCTATAAAGAAAACAAACAGAAACAGCCTTCTCATTTCAAGGATGAAGGTACGGGCTCTTTTAACGCTAAGTTGTACTTGTTGTCAAAAAATAACTCAAGATGATCATTGGCGAAATGAGTTGTGTCAGAGGTTATCTCTGCAGAAAAGAACCATCCTGATGCTGCAAGTGGTTCAAGTGAATAACTGGTGGCTGGATTCTTTTCTAAATAAGGAATGAGCTCCATTCTTTGGTCAACGGACAAGGCATATTCATTTGTAGACCTGATTTGTGAATAACCCGTCCAAACCTGAAAGATCAACAGTAAAATTTGAGCACTTATCACAAGATGAATCAACTTTCCATTCGACTTAATATAAACCCATGTGCCTAATTGGTATGCTATAAATACAGCAACTGTAACTACAATAAATGTGATTGGAAGCCAAGTTCTTGTAGGCCCCATTTCACCCATAACAATGGCTAGTGAAAAGGCAATTATTGCTATGGTCAAATCAGCCAATCCCCATAATTTTTTGTTGGCCCAAAAAATCTCGCGAATGGAGATTAACTGATACCTAAGCTGTCTCCTGCCAAAGAATCCAAACGGAGATACAGCAAGAATTACTAACGGAAGAATGAGTGGTATTTCTTTGAAGTTGAAGTTAAAATAATTCCAAAACCCAACCAGTAGTTTATCGCTCATTGGATAATCTGGAAGGTGTTCTTTACGAATATCAAGTCCAGGTCCGACCAATGTAATTCCAAAAGAAACAAGGCAAGTAATGGTTGCAATGTGAAGTGTTTTCCTGTTAACAGGAATAGACTGAGTTTTCTTGTTTGTAATGAAACCTAAGTAGCATAATGCGATGATGGTTGCAAGAGCTACGCTTTCGCTAGACCCACCAACGTAAAGGAATACGAATATAATTGAAACAGTCCCGAGAATAGATTTGTCCGTTTTGAGTAATAAAGAACCTCCTAGAATAGCGGCAAAACATCCCCATAAATAGGATGGGGTGGAGGAGAGCCAAAACCAAGTGTCGGCTTTGCCGAATGTGGCTAAGAAAATCACCATCAAAAGATATCCAGACATGACCCATTGCTTTACAACAGAAATTGGGATTTGAGTAGCGGAAACCAGACTCTTGACTAACGACTGAATTGAGAATAACCCAAGCAACAGCGAAAAACAATTGACTGCAGATAAGACAATACTTGAGTCGAAGATTGACAGAAAACTAGCTCTTAGCAATGAAGAAGCCCATCTGGTATTCCAATGGTTATAGTAGTAAATGGTGGAGTCCCAGATTCCTAGTTCCTGAGTTTTTACCAGATAGTGAAAGTCATCTGCTGCTAGGCGCTGGTTCCCTGATACAATAAGGAAAATGACCATGAAGGCAAGCGCATTTATCCCCATAAAGAGAAAAACGATGCGCTCTTGCTTTTTGGTCATAGTGCTAAAATAAAAAGGGCTGTTCCAATTTGGAACAGCCCTTCAATTAACTTCTGAACGAAGTTTATTTTACTTGGTCAACAATTGCTTTGAAAGCCTCCGGCTCATTCATAGCTAAGTCGGCAAGAACCTTACGGTTAATGTCGATTTCTTTTTTGGCTAGTTTACCCATGAAAACAGAGTAAGACATACCGTATATACGCGCACCAGCGTTGATTCTCTGAATCCAAAGCTTTCTGAATTCACGTTTGCGAACTCTTCTATCTCTGTACTGGTATGATAAAGCTTTTTCAACGGCATTTTTAGCTACCGTCCATACATTTTTTCTTCTTCCGAAGTAACCTTTGGCCTGTTTAAGGACCCTTTTTCGCTTTGCCCTTGAGGCAACGGCATTTACTGATCTTGGCATTTTGTTTTCTTTTTGGCGTTAAGCGTTCCTTTATTGGAAACTTGATTGGCTTAAAACCGGGTTAACATTAATTAGATGTTTAGCATGTGCTTTACGTTCGGAGTATCAGCATCACTTACTAAACCAGCTTTTGTAAGATTTCTCTTTTGCTTAGTTGTTTTCTTAGTAAGAATGTGACTCTTGAACGCGTGCTTACGCTTGATTTTTCCAGAACCGGTTAGCTTGAAGCGTTTCTTTGCGCTGGAATTTGTCTTAACCTTGGGCATAACGTTTATAGATTAATTTACTTATTTACTTTTTGATCCTTTCTTCGGAGAGAGAATGATAAACATCTTCTTTCCTTCCATTTTAGGAAGCATTTCAACTTTTGCTAATTCCTCCAACTCGCTGGCGAATTTCAAAAGAAGAATTTCTCCTTTGTCTTTATATACAATAGACCGTCCTCTAAAGAATACGAAAGCTCTCACTTTGCATCCTTGTTCCATAAACTGTCTTGCATGCTTGAGTTTGAAATCAAAATCATGGTCATCAGTATTAGGGCCAAATCTAATCTCTTTAACCACAATTTTAGTGGCCTTAGATTTCAATTCCTTTTGCTTCTTCTTCTGCTCAAACAAGAACTTCTTGTAGTCTAATATCTTACAGACAGGTGGTTCTGCCTTTGGAGATATCTCTACAAGATCAAGGCCTTGTTCGTCAGCCATGTCCAAAGCTGTTCGTATCGGATAAACCCCGGGTTCAATTCCTTCACCCACCATTCTAACTTCTGGTACGAGAATTTTACC
>JBLHEU010000106.1:0-10713 GCA_047614525.1 Bacteroidia bacterium
AATGCCAAAATCGGCTATGGGACACAACTTTGTATTATTGAAAAATGGGACGGATGTTGCTGCTTTCGGAATGAAGGCTATAGAGGCAGGAATTGACAAAGACCACATTCCTGCAAGCAATGCCATCATTGCGCACACCAAGCTTATTGGAGGCGGAGAAGAAACATCTGTAACGTTTGATGCACCTGCAAAAGGAATCTACGATTTTATCTGCAGTTTCCCCGGTCATTACGCTATCATGAAGGGTAAGTTCATTGTAGAATAACTGAATTCTAATAAGGTTGCCCAAACCGGGTTCAGCGCTGCTGGACCCGGTTTTTAGTTTTGGTACAACGAGGTTTCTTAGACTAGGTCTCGTTAGCGTAAAAGAAAATACCGTAGTGTTACCCAAACACTACTGGAAGTTCAAACTATGAACTATTGTTTAAAAAAAGAAAAGCAATTGGGTTTGTTGTAAATGTGCTGTTCTCTTCTTCACTTGCCCAGTACGAAGCGTTACTCAGGAGTATTTATTCGTCTCAAACTACCCTGCGAAACACTTACGCTGGCTAAGTATTATTTGCTTTTTGAAGGTAAAAAGAGCCCACTCTTTCTTGAATCATGGAGTTGATTCTTCTGTTTAATTGAGAAGTGATAGTTAGGTACTGTTGGTATTCTTCTAATGTAAAAAGCCCGATAATTAAGCCACGAAGATCTGTCTTGAGTTGTGTGTCGCGCTTAAAGGTTTTATGAATAAAGTCTATTGCCTGGTCATCAGTAAACTTTTGTAAACCTACTTTTTTGCGTTTTAAATAATCCTCAAAGCAGTTTAAAATAAGGTCGTTTTGTAGCTTAATAATAGGACGTAAAATCTGGTTTTGAAATTCTTCTTCAACACTGATATTCTCCTTTTTAAGTATGCTTGGTATTGCCGGACGGAGTTGCTTTTTTAAATCTGACATATTACATCTCCACCTTAGACCAAACTTTTTCGCTATCCAGCTTAAACGACCCTAAATGCATCCTATTCCATGTATGAGGGGGTATCAATGTTAAAAAGGACTCATCCTTATTGTCTTTTTGGTAGAGGTGATAAACCTCACCAATGATTGGTTCAAATTCATATTTGGCATGGTACAATAATTCATTGTATTTGTATTCTTCAACGAGTGAAGAATACTCATCTTTTATTTTTTCGACTTTGCTTTTCAGTACATGATTATAGCTTAGAATGCCCCTTGTTTTCCAAATAGAAAGATTGTTTGAGATTATACTTGGCGCACCAACATTGCTACCGAAAGCCAATGCCTTAGCGTTGTATGATTGGCTTTCTTCATCGAAAACGATGTTGTCAGGCCGTTTTTTTTGTTTGAAACTCAGTAAGTCTTCAGCTATTGCATCTGGGAGGTTAACGAATTTCTTTACCGCTGAATATTGATTCAAGCCTGCGCTATATATATCGTGTGCTTTCTCCAAATCTAATTGGCCATCTTCTTCTATGTAGTCTTCTTTTATGTCAATAAATTCAACTTCACCAATAATAAGATGACAATCACTTTCTGTAAGTTTTATATCCTCCATTAATTTCAAGCCTATTTTAATATTGCTCTCTTCTACGAAAGGAGCGTGAAATTCTTTGGTGTATTCTTTCTTGAGATTACATAAATCGAATTCAGATTGGTCTTCTGTAACTCTTACCGAAGTAGCATGCGCTCTTTCTAAGAATGATTTATGTACATGATTTAAGGTATAGCAATTGGTTTCAATAATATGAGAGTAGGCATCTCCATCAACCGTAAGTGGTTTTATGATAAAACCAATCCTAGCGGGTTCAGAACTGATATGAACAATAGAGTTGGAAATTGCTAAATTGTTTTTGCCGTCTTTTCCTTCTGTACCAATGAGGTGCACGCCTTTGTAACCAGATACAGCGTTGATAAAGTTCAATCGGTATTTTGAGTTCCAAGAATGAATATCTTTCTTATTAACTATCACAATAAATAATATTTTATGCTTTCAATTAAATATAAAACCATATTGGTTTAAGTAAGCTTAACATTAACGGATTAAACAATGTTTTCAGTTAATTATTTAAGACGTGTAATTAAGAAAAAAAGACTGGGTGGAAAGAGCAGTCCCTGTGGGTTTACAGGTTGAGTTCCAACTACACATTAGCAAGAGGTAAACGCGTTATCGGGTTTATTTTAAAACAACGCTATCAATCTCTAGCTTAAAAGATTCTGCTTTTTTATTGCCAATTAAAAAAGCAATCATTTCCATTTGTTCTCCTGGGTAGTTTACCATATTTAATGTTCTACCTCTAAAAGCTGGATACATGGATTCAAAAAGAATTTCAATGGTTTGCAATTCGCCAGTAGTATTAATTGAAGTAATATAGGAATGGGAATCACTAGCATTGGTTTTTACTCTAAACTGATAGGCTTTCCCATCGCCTTTTAGTTTGATGCAAACCTTGGTAAATGCATTCACTTTTTTAGTGTTAAAACGATATTGCACCATTGAAAAACCACCATTGTTCTCTAATGATACCGTGCCTGAAAAAACACCAAAGCCTGCCTTGTTTAAAGCAAACGAACCATTAGACCGTCCTCCCATAACAGCATCATCAACAATTTGCCAGTTTGTAATAGTGCTTTGGTTATTAAAGTTGACTAGGACCATTGGTGTTTGAAATAGCATGGATGTTAAAAATAGCATGATGGCTTTCATCTTCACTTTTTGTGTGTTTGTTGAACATATTTAACGTAACACCATTAGTGGGACGATGGTTTAACTGCGCCTGCAATCCTTTCTAAACCGAACAGAATGCTACAATGTTGAACGACTAGACCTAAGCGTTTCTGTTCTTTCTTCTTGGGGTAATGAAAAGGAGATGGTAAATGTGCGCTGCAAAATGGACCTGCTACATTTGGCCGGACAGTGAGTTAAGTCATAGGCTGTGATAATTCACAACTTTACAGAAATGACTACAAGAAGAAAATTCACGAGAGAGTTCAAACTGAAGACGGTAGAATTCCGTTATCAGTGAGAGAACATGAAGTAACTGGCCGTACCTGACCACCAATATAAAAGGTCATGTTACTTTACATCGGTAGGATTAAAATTTATCCGCTCCCTGTCCTTTTTGCATCACTTTAATGAGCTTACCGTTTGAGTATTTAGCGCGATAAGTAATGTTACCGTCCATATCCCAATAAGTATTAGAACCGTTTAGTCTTCCACCATTATAATTGATACTAAACCATTTTGCACCGTGCTCATACCATGCTTGAGACAATCCCTCAAGCTTTCCTTTGTTGTAAGATAGTTCTTGAAACTTAAAGCCATTAGAATAGAACAATTTCCACAAACCATCCTTTGCTCCTTTATCGTAATTGCCTTCTGCTCTTAGTTCACCCGTCTCGTGCCACTCAGTACTCATTCCATCCTCTAAATCATCCGAGTAAGATTTATCATACTGCTTGTTGTCGTTAGGGTACCATAGTTGAGCTCTTCCATCGCGTTTGCCATTCTTGTAAACAACATCAAACTTAGGCTGCGCCTTCTCAAAGTAACCTTTCCATTGACCGTGCATTTGTCCTTGTGTAAACTCTCCCGTTTCTTTTATCTGACCATTAGCGTACCAAGAAGTCCAAATGCCAGTTTCCTTGTCATTTACAAAAGCACCTGAACTAAATTTCTCGCCTGTTTCAAAGAATCTTCCCCATTCCCCAGCCTTTAAGCCTTGAGCAAAGTTTCCTTCCTTCCATTTCGTTCCTTCAATTTCGTAGAAGTAGGTCCAACCACCTTCCAGCTCATCTGCTTTAAATTGACCTTTACTTCCTAGATTTCCGTTCTCATAAAAGAACTGCCACTCGCCTTCTCGTTTATCAGCAAGAAATGGCCCCTCCATTTCAACTTTACCATTCTCATAGTACCAAGAGAATCCCCCACCTTTTAGTCCTTCCTTGAATACCCCTGTCATGCTGAGTTGGCCGTTTTTGTGCCACTTCGCCTCTTTACCAGTTTGCCTCCCTGCGTTGTAATTAACCTTGCGTTTCGGCTTGCCATCTGAATAGAAATATTCCCAGATACCGTTCTTCTCCCCGCTACTCAACAAACCTTGGAACTCAACTTTTCCATCAGCATAATAGCTAACGTTCTTGCCGTTATCCATCTCCTGGTCGCTCATCATCTGACCATCACGGTAATAGCACTTCCAACGCCCTGTCTTATTGCTGTCTTCAAACTTACCCTCACAAAATGGTTTGCCGTCATCATAAAAGCTATTCCACATTCCCTGTTTAAGGCTATCTACGAGGTTACCCTCTTCTTTAACTGTTCCGTTAGGCCAAAATTCCTGATGGTTTTGAGCAATGCTCATCATCGGAAATATCAATAGAATGATCAGTAATCTCTTCATGCTACTTCAGTACTAAATCGGTAACTAGGTCTTCACCCAGTTCCTTATTTATGTTTTTAATGATGCTTTCTTTTGCAAACATCAACTCATTTCTAAGCACAGAACTATCGAGTTTTATGCTCAATATTCCACCTTTGAAATAAATGTTTTTGGTTCTGTTTTTCACGGATGGGCCTAAAAGTTGTCCCCACAAATGTGCAATCCTAGTCTCCTTTGCCTTATTAGCTCTCGGGTGTTTAGACAACCAATCGTCAATTACCTCTTTTAAAGGTTGCTCGTTCGAAGCTCGCTTCCTTATTCTCATCCCTTAAAGTTCTTTAAGAAATTCAAAACATTCTCCTCAATACGCTCATTAATATTTGACGAAATAACTGGTTTAAAGGTCTCACCCGCAATCATTTCGTAGAGTTCTATATATCGAGAAGAAACTGTTTGCACAAACTCGTCCGGCATAAAAGGCATTTCTTGTCCTTCCAAACCTTGGAATCCATTTTCCATTAACCACTCTCTTACAAACTCCTTACTCAGCTGTTTTTGAACCTCGCCTTTTGCCTGTCTTTCTTCATATCCATCAGCATAAAAATACCTAGAACTATCTGGTGTATGAATCTCATCAATCAAATGCACGATGCCTTTTCTATTCCCAAACTCATACTTCGTATCAACTAGGATAAGAGACTGTTTTTCAGCCATTTCTGTTCCTCGGTTAAAAAGCTTTCGGGTGTAGTCTTCCATCTGCACATATTCTGCTTCCGAGACTATTCCTTGTGCCAGGATCTCTTCTCTAGAGATGTCTTCGTCATGGCCTTCTTCAGCTTTTGTTGCAGGTGTAATAATTGGCTTTGGAAACTTATCGTTCTCCTTCATTCCATCAGGCATAGCAACTCCACAGAGCACGCGTTTACCCGCTTTGTACTCTCGCCATGCATGACCAGCCAAATAACCACGAATCACCATTTCAATTGGATACGTCTCACAGCGATAACCCAATGAAACAGCTGTATCTGGAATTGTAATAAGCCAATTAGGGACAATATCTTCGGTTGCTCGCAAAAACTTGGCCGCAAGCTGAGTAAGAACCTGACCCTTGAAAGGAATTCCTTTTGGCAGGATATGGTCGAAAGCAGAGATTCTATCACTAGCTACCATAATCAGAATTTCTTCTCCTATTGAGTATACATCCCTAACCTTTCCTTTGTAGATATTGGTCTGATTTGGGAACGAAAAGTCTGTTTTTGTAAGTGTTTCTGTAAGTTTCAAAGCTTCATTCATTTGTCGTCTGCCTTAGCATAAATATCTACAATTCTTTTAACCAATGGATGACGGACAATATCAGACCCTTTCAATTCGATAAAGGAAATTCCTTCTGCACTTTTGAGCATGTTCCAAGCGTTCCATAGTCCACTTTTAACCTTCTTAGGAAGGTCAATTTGAGTAACGTCTCCAGTAATGATAAACTTGGCAGAGTTTCCCATTCTAGTCAGGAACATCCTTGTTTGCGAATCGGTAGCATTTTGCGCTTCATCCAATATCACAAACGCATGATCTAATGTTCTACCACGCATAAACCCGAGTGGCGCAATCTGAATAACACCTGTTTCTAGGTATTCAGCCAATCTTGCTGGAGGTAGCATATCCATAAGCGCATCGTATAGCGGTTGTAAATACGGATCAAGCTTTTCTTTCATGTCTCCAGGAAGGAAACCAATGCTTTCTCCCGCTTCAACAGCAGGACGCGTGAGTATGATTCGCTTTACTTCTCTTTTTTTGAGAGCCCTTACAGCAAGTGCAACAGCTGTGTATGTTTTACCAGAACCAGCTGGGCCGATAACGAAAACCATGTCGTTCTTCTCAACGCCCAAAACAATCTTCTTCTGATTGTCGGTTCGAGCTTTGATCAAATTTCCGTTTGGACCGTAAACCAAAACGCTTCCATCTAGTTTTTCTGTTTCAACGCCATCACTTAACAGAATTCGTTCAATTTCTTTAAGTGGAAGGTTTCCACGTTTATTGTAATGACCAGCCAGTTGCTTCAGCTTATCCTCAAATCCTTTGATGGCTTCATCATCACCAAAAAGCTTTATTTTTTGGCCACGAGCTACCATTTTTAACTTCGGAAAGTACTTGGAAACCACCTTTAACTTACGCTCATTCACCCCAAATAAATCTAATGGGGGGATTGGATCGATGCTTAGCGTTTTTTCGCTCAAAAGGGCCTTAATTTTAGGTGATTCAACATTTATATTCCTCCACTTATTATGTAGTTTTGGAACGCTTACAAAGTAACAGAAATTGCCCTCAGAAGAGGACATCACAAAAGCCTTTTAGTTAACAGATGTCGATAATTACCCTTACAACCGATATGGGGACAAGAGACCACTATGTCGGGGTACTGAAAGGGACTATTTTAAGGCTATACCCAGAGGCTAGCATTGTAGATTTATCTCACCAAATAAAACCATTCTACGTTCCTGGTGCGGCAATGACAGTGAGAAATTCTTACTCAGATTTCCCTAAAGGAACGGTGCATTTAATTGGCGTTAACCCAAACAGGACGGAGCGCATTGACCATTTGGCGGTGGAATACAAAGGCCAATATTTTATTGGTGCCGATAACGGAATGTTCCCGCTAATCTTTAATCAACAACCAACCAAGGTTTGCGATTTAAGTTTGGTTACGCAGACGGCTGGTTCCAGTATTTTCCCTACTAGAGACATTTTTGCTGTTGCGGCTTGCCATTTAGCGCAAGGCGGAATTATGGAGATTCTTGGTCGACCAGCACAGATAACGAATGAAATTGTGGCCTTCTCACCCGCTGTTGATGGTTCCACTATTAGAGGTGTAGCTGTTCATATCGATATTTTTGGAAATATAGTAACCAACATTGACCGAAATTTATGGAGCACCGTTGGCCAAGGAAAACCATTTGAAATCAGGTTCAGAAAGGAACAACATGTCATCAATCGTCTCTACAATTCCTACTCAGAAGTGCCGAGTGGCGAAAAAATGGCTTTATTTGGAGCTTCAGGATTACTTGAAATAGCCATTAATCGGTCCAATGCGGCACAACTTTTAGGCGTGAAGCATGAGGATGTAATAAGCGTGACATTCAAATGATAACAAGATTAGTTCAACTCAATTTTCAAGAGCATTTGGTAGATGAATTTCTTACCATGTTTGACATAACAGGATCAAAAATAAGAGCGTTTGAAGGTTGCAATAGTGTTGATCTTGTTCGAGACAAGTACAAACCTTACGTTTTCTTCACCATTAGCAAATGGGATTCTGAAGAGGCTTTAGAAGCTTACCGTCAGTCTGAGCTTTTTAAGAAAACTTGGAAAAACACTAAGGCTCTGTTTTCTCTTCCAGCACACGCTTGGACCACTACTGATACTGGTAAATAGCTCGCTATCTTCCGGGTTGTCATGAGCGCTCCAGAATCTATCTTAAAACAATATTGGGGTTTCGATGCTTTTCGTGCACAACAGCGCGAGATAATTCAGGCAGTTCTTGATGGAAAAGATACGCTCGCGCTTCTCCCAACAGGAGGCGGAAAATCTATCTGTTTTCAAATTCCTGCTCTTTGCAACGAAGGGATTTGCGTGGTTGTTTCTCCATTAATTGCGTTGATGAAAGATCAGGTGGAAAACCTGAAAAAGCGAGGAATTGAAGCCATTGCGCTTACTTCTGGAATGCATTTTAAACAAATAGATGCGGCTCTTGACACATGTATTTACGGTAAAATCAAGTTCCTGTATTTGAGTCCTGAGAGGTTGAGAAGTGAAATCGTTCAGGTTCGATTACAGAAAATGAATGTGAATTTACTGGCCGTGGATGAAGCGCATTGCATCTCTCAATGGGGCTACGATTTTCGTCCGCCCTATTTGCAAATTGCGGAAATCAGGAAATTGATGCCAAACGTTCCTGTGATGGCATTAACAGCTACAGCTACGCCTCAAGTAGTTCTCGATATTCAGGAAAAGCTTGAATTCAAATCTCAGAATGCAATTAGGAAGAGTTTTGCAAGAGAAAATCTTTCTTACATGATTCTCAAAGAGGACGATTTGAAAGGTCGAATGATTCGCATTCTTGAGCGAACACCCGGAAGCGCCATTATTTACGTTCGTAACAGAAGACGAACAAGAGAAATCGCATCATTCCTTCAAACGCAAAACATTTCAGCTTCCTATTATCATGCAGGACTTTCTTTTGACGAACGTCAGCAGAAGCAAAACGACTGGATAAGTGACAAAACCAGAGTGATTGTTTCCACAAATGCCTTCGGAATGGGAATCGACAAACCCGATGTTCGGCTCGTTATTCACATCGGGTTTCCAGATAGTTTGGAAGCGTACTTTCAGGAAGCTGGGCGTGCAGGCAGAGACGGACAAGAAAGCTATGCTGTTGCTTTAGTTGCCAAATCTGATGTAATTGGATTGAAGGAAAAACTCAACCACAAGTTTCCATCTCGAGATAGAATTAAGGAGGTTTATTATGGCCTTGGGAGCTTACTTCAGTTAGCCGAAGGTTCTGGAGGAGATGAGTGGTTTGACTTTAAGCTTGCCTCTATAACCGACCGTTACAAATGGAAACCTAAAGAGGTTTTAGAATCGGTTTCGTTCCTAGAAAAAGCAGACCACCTGATAATCTCAACTCATTCTGACCCCCGATCAATGCTCAAAGTATTGGTGGATAATGATGTTTTGTACGACTTGGAAATGCGTAATCCAAAGGCTGGACGTGTAACCAAAGTGCTACTTCGGTCTTACGGAAGATTGTTCGAGGAATTTGTGGCAATTAACGAGCAGGTTATTGCAAAACGTTCTGGATACACAACAGAACAAGCGGTCGCTATTCTGAATAAACTTCACAAGCTAGAAGTTCTTGATTACCGCCCTTCTACGGGATTACCAAAGTTGACTTTTGTTGGTGGAAGAATGCGCAAACAGGATATCCATATTTCAAAAGCGATTTATGAAACACGTATTAAGCTGATTAAAGAACGGATTCAAGCCGCTCTACATTTCGTAGCTTCAGATAAAGTTTGCCGTAGCCAGATGTTGCTCAAGTATTTCGGAGAAACGGACAGCAAACATTGCGGTAAATGCGATGTGTGTAGATTTTTGGCTAAAATTGAGAACGGAGCCATCGACCTTGAAGCGGTTAAGACTTCTGTTGAAGCAGAAACTACTATCGATGAACTAATCGCTATCCATAACGATAAGTCAGAAAAAGAAGTCTTAAAAGCTGTCCAAATTCTGCTAGATAATAACGAGTTAGTTTACCTCATGAACGGAAAAATATCTCCGAACTAAAACTGAACGCGTACGTGGCAATTAGAATATCTTTGCCGCCCGATGAAAACAATCATTCTAAAAAAGGGTAAGGAAAGTTCACTCAATCGAAAGCACCGTTGGTTGTTTTCTGGAGCAATAGCTAAATCTACCGCCCAGCCAGATAATGGTGAAACAGTAAGCGTTGAAGACTCACAAGGAAACTACCTCGGAGTTGGGCATTATCACAATGGCTCTATTGCCGTGCGCATGCTTACGTTTGAAAAAGAACGTGTTGACCAAACCTTTTGGAATCAGCGTTTTCAGGAAGCATTTGCAGTAAGAAAAGGCCTTGGATTGCCTTGTAAACAAACCGATTGTTTTCGGTTGATTCATGCCGAAGGCGATGGACTTCCTGGTTGCGTTGTTGATGTATACGCAAATTGCGCTGTGGTTCAAAGTCATACAGAAGGAATGGCCAATTGCACTAAGGAAATTGGCAAAGCTTTAGAGAACATTAACGGTCTTAAATTGGATACGATTTATCACAAAAATCTTGCGGATAAAACGACCAATTTCCTCAAAGGATCTAAAGAAGAAACCATTGTACTTGAGAACGGAATTAAGTTCAAAGTAAACTGGGTAAATGGTCAGAAAACTGGATTTTTCATTGACCAAAGAGACAGCCGTGAGTTGGTTGGTAAACACGCTAAAGGAAAGAAAGTGCTAAACACTTTCTGCTACACAGGAGGGTTTTCGGTTTATGCTTTGGCCAATGGCGCTAAGAAAGTGACATCGGTAGATGTTTCTCAACCTGCCGTGACCTTAGCCGCAGAAAATGCCGTGTTAAATGGTTTTGACAAAAATCATGATGCGGTATGCGAAGATGCTTTCAAGCAATTAGAGAACGCAGAAGGTTATGACCTAATTATTCTGGACCCGCCTGCTTTTGCAAAGAGTATTAAAGCACGTCATAGAGCCGTTCAAGGATACAAACGGTTGAATGAAACTGCGTTAAAAAAGATTGGCCCAAACAG
>JBLHEU010000107.1:0-10525 GCA_047614525.1 Bacteroidia bacterium
GCAAGGTTTTCGTTCTCAAAATACTCTATGTGAGAAGTGCGCTCCCACGCTACTCCTCTTTGAAAATAGTTGCCAGTCCATTGCGAATTGCTTGACAAGTAGTTTGCGCCTTGCACATAAATACCAGTATCGTAGTCAAAAAGAGACAAGGAATCTGAAATGATGGAGATGATTGGATAATCCATTAGTAACTCTCCAAAAGCTTCATCCACCATATACGATTTGCTGAATATCTGAGAAGTTGGTTCTCCGTTTACAAACGTTTGAGCCCGTACCACATTTAGTTTTGGAAAGCTGCCTGTTGGAGCTTGCCAAGCATTACTCGTTGCTATTTGCGAGAACATCGATGGTGTTCCGATAAGGTCTGTAATTGGAATTACCCCAATGTAAACCATTGCGTTTACAGAGGGATTACCACCGTTTAGCGTGTATCGAATTTCATGCCCCAAACTGCTGTTCAGTTCTAATTCAAACTCCTCAGAATAATACCCTGGTTCTTGAGAAAACGTAATTCCTGCTAAAGTTTGATTTGTTGTTGCTGGTGTTGGATTCTGAAAACGCTCCCAATCTCCCACCCCATCAATTACACGTGCGTAAGCAAAATCCTCACCCAAGGGTGTTGGCTTTATCTCATCTAAAATTTGGCCACCACTTGCAGAAAGAATCAATTCCTCTCCAGCGCTTTTAAGCTTGAAATTTGTATGCAAATACGGACCAGTTATCCTATCCTTTCCAGAGCAAAACACAACTAGAAATTCACCTGTATTTAGCGTAACTGACGGAAAAGTCCATTGTGCAGGTTCATCGGTATCGTCCGTAATTCTCATTCCAGCTAGGTCAACTGCGGTTGCGCCAGCATTGTAAAGTTCTATCCAATCAGAGAAATCTCCATCCTCATCGGCTAAGACCATTTCGTTCTCAGCAACCACCTCATTTATCCTGATTTCCTGACCAAATAGGTTCAGTGAAGACAAAATAATTGTAGTAAATACTAAGGAAATGTACTTGAACATTTCACAAATAACGGCTGATAATTGTGCTTATCCAAAGCTCCGATAAGTTTTACGTACTTTTGTACTTGATTTCAACCCTCCGCAGATATTTTGCCTGGTGCATTTATAGGATGGATGAAACATCCATAAAAGCACACAGATGCCAACATTTAAAGAGTTAGGCCTTAAGGCCGAAATCGTCCAAGCTTTGGACGCGTTAGGATTTGAAAACCCAACACCTATTCAGGAAAAAGCAATTCCGCAAGTATTAGATTCTAAGAGGGATTTAATTGCCTTAGCACAAACAGGAACTGGAAAAACAGCGGCTTTTAGTTTGCCTGTTCTTCAACAGTTAGATCAATCGAGCAAAAACATTCAGTCGATTGTAATTTGTCCTACACGAGAACTGTGTCTGCAAATTGCAACTGACATGCAAAAGTTTGCCAAGTTCATGGACTTGAAAACTGTAGCTGTTTACGGTGGCACTAGTATTGAAGGTCAAATACGTGATATTAAGCGTGGTGCTCAGGTTATTATTGGTACTCCGGGTAGAACCGTTGACCTTATTAACAGACGTGTTCTGAAATTGCAAGATGTCAACTTCGTTGTTTTAGATGAAGCGGATGAAATGCTTACCATGGGATTCAAGGATGACCTTGACACCATTTTGGCACAAACGCCACAAGAGAAACAGACGTTGCTTTTCTCTGCAACGATGCCAAGCGGTATAAAGAGTATTACCAAAAGCTACATGAATGACCCTATTGAGGTTTCTGTAGCAGGAGGAAACGAAGGAGCAAAAAACGTTGAGCATCATTACTACCTAGTTGATGCTAGAAATAAGTATGAGTGCTTGAAGCGATTAGCAGATGTTAATCCGCAGGTTTATGGCATCATATTCTGTAGAACACGAAGAGAAACGCAAGAAATTGCTGATAAGTTGATGCAAGACGGCTACAATGCCGATTCTATACATGGCGACCTTTCTCAACAACAGCGTGATGGGATTATGGCTCGCTTCCGTAACCGAAAAATTCAGCTTTTAGTTGCCACAGATGTTGCTGCCAGAGGTATTGATGTTGATGATATTACACATGTAATCAACTACAATCTTCCAGATGAGGAAGAGGTTTATATTCACAGAAGTGGACGAACAGGTAGAGCCGGAAAACGCGGTATTTCTATTGCCATAATTCACTCACGTGAACGTGGTAAATTGAAGTCTGTTGAACGTAAGTTAAAGAGAACATTTGAGCAACGCCCTGTTCCTACAGGACAAGAAATTTGCGAGACGCAGCTTTACACCATCGTTGAAGGATTGGGAAAGTTGAATGTAAATGAGAAGCAAATTGAACCGTATTTACCAGCAATTCTGGAGCAATTGGGCCACCTTACTAAGGAAGACCTAATTAAGCACTTGGTAAGTTTTGAGTTCAATAAGTTCTTGGATTACTACAAAAACGCAAAAGACCTTAACGTTCTCAATGCCAGAGGAGACCGTAATGATCGTGGCCGAGATAGAGACCGTGGAAGCGATAGAGGAAGCGACCGTGGAAGAGATAGAGACAGAGGAAGAAGTAGAGACCGAGATTTTGGTGATGAAAGACCAAAAAGAAGAAGCAGCAGCGACCGTTTTCAGGATGATAATGGAAAGTTCACTCGTTTTCACATCAACCTAGGCACAAAAGATAATATGAATCCTGCTAATTTGATGGGATTGATTAACGAAGGCCTTAGCAAAAGAGATGTTGAAATTGGTAAGATTGAGCTGATGAATACGTTTGGCTTTTTCGAACTAGACAGCCAGTATGCTGATAAACTTTCTGGTTCCTTAAAAGGAAGCGACTACGGAGGTAAAAAAATTGATTTGACAATTGCCAAAAGCACAGGCGCAAGAGATTCAGATTCTCGTGGCGGTGGCGGTGGCGATCGTAAAGACAAATTCCGAGATAAGTTTAGTAGAGACAAAGGCGCAAAACGTCATGGTTCTGGCGGAGACGATAAACGTTCTTCTGGAGGTAAAAGACCAAGAAGACCTTTCTAAGCCAATCTCGAACTATGAAAAAAGATTGAACATTAATCTGAACGCTTAAAGTCTGGTTCTCAACCCATGCTATTTAGTAGTCTTACTTTTCTGTTCCTTTTTCTTCCTACCGCATTATTGCTGAATCTTGTTTCTCCAAAGTCTTGGAGAAACGGGATTCTAATTATCCTCAGTATTTTATTTTACGCCTGGGGCGGACCTACAGACACATTAATTCTGCTAGGCTCAATACTGCTAAATTTTCTACTGGCTAAACGTCTTCAGAAAAGTAACAGCTCTATAGCTTGGTTGCAGATTGGAATTGCACTCAACGTACTAATCCTCTTATTCTTTAAGTACTCGGGGTTCATTGCTGAGAATATCGTTAGTCTTTTAGAAGCGTGCTCAGTCTCGGTTACAATTAAGCCAATTAAAGTTCGATTGCCACTAGGTATTTCCTTCTTCACGTTCCAACAAATGTCAATGCTTTGGGACATCTATAGGAGCAAATCTGAAAGAAAAATTACACTCCCAGAAACCGCGCTTTACGTTGGATTCTTTCCCCAATTAATTGCAGGTCCAATTGTTAGATACCATGATATCATTGACCAAATTCAAAACCGGACTCACTCAATTGGGTTATTCCATTCTGGAATTCAACGGTTTATTATCGGCCTATTTAAAAAAGTAATCATAGCCAACACCTGTGCTGTAATTGCTGATAAATACATGGATATGCCCATTTCGGAATTGAACACCTCGATGGCATGGTTGGGAATTGTAGCATATAGCTTTCAGATATATTACGATTTCTCTGGATACTCAGACATGGCCATTGGAATAGGACGAATGCTTGGTTTTAGAATACTTGAGAACTTCAATTTTCCTTATATCTCAAGAAGTATTCAGGAATTTTGGAGGCGCTGGCACATGTCTCTTTCTTCCTGGTTTAAAGATTACGTATACATACCATTAGGTGGAAACAGAGGCAGTGTAACTCGTACTTACGCCAATCTGCTTATCGTTTTCTTACTTACCGGATTGTGGCATGGTGCAACTTGGAGCTTTATATTTTGGGGTTTATTCCATGGCTTCTTTCTTGTACTTGAAAGGCTGGGTGGAAAAAAACTTCTAGATAAACTTCCCAACCCTATTTCATGGTCATATGCAATTCTAGTAGTAATTATTGGCTGGGTTTACTTTAGAATTGAAGAGTTTGGGGTTGCCACCGATTATTTGCTGCTACTCTTCGGTTATG
Source organism: Bacteroidia bacterium (assembly GCA_047614525.1). GTDB lineage: Bacteria > Bacteroidota > Bacteroidia > UBA10329 > UBA10329 > UBA10329. The sequence goes on from JBLHEU010000107.1 coordinate 4,274, forward strand.
GAAACGAGGTTGATACAGGGATTCTTCATCTATTTAACCGCGAGAATGTTTCCGTTCTCTTTTTAGCGCTCATTTTCTCCACCACTTTGCCTAAACGACTAATTGGCAAGTTTCAAATTCAATTCAAGAAGCTTGGCAGCTGGTCGACTTTACCGTATGAAATGCTTAGAACATCGCTGCTTATCGGTATGCTTTTTTTATCAGTCCTTTATGAGAATGCAAATTCTTATAACCCATTCATTTATTTCAGGTTTTAATGATGAAGTGGAGTAAATACTTGCTGCCTGTTGTATTTGGAATGGTGCTAGTTGTACCTGAGGTTAATTCCTACTTTCAAATTATTGAATTTGATAGACTCGATGAAAACCGTGAGCTCAATCAAAGCCCAGAAACAGACTTACGCCATTTAGACGTTTATCCATATGAATTTGATGCTTATTACAGAGACTGCTTCACGTTTAAAGCACCATTTGTAGAAGCATTTCAACAATTTAAACTGGATGTCTTAAAAATTTCGCCATCACCAAAGAAAAGCATGTTGGGTAATGACGGCTGGGTATTTTTGGTTGAAAAGGAAGCGGAAATATTAGCTGGAAAAAAAGACTTCAGTCCAGAATGTTTGGATGCATTCTCTTCGGAATGGAGACATAGAAAAGCTTTTTTAGACTCTCTTGGCATAATTACTTATTGGTACATACTGCCAATGAAACATTATGTGTACGGTGATAAACTTCAGGTATTTACCGAAGTATCAAATCGTCCAAAACGTATTAGTCAGCTCCAAAATCATCTAAACCACGAATTCCCTGGTTTGGTTAAAGACCCAACTGAATTACTTATTAAAGCAAGGGACAGTGTAAAGGTTTATCGGAAACTTGATAATCACTGGAACTATAATGCTGGATATTCGGTGGCTAAAGACATTATAGAAACCTTAAAGCAGCATTTTCCTCAGCTAGAACTTAGGCCGTTTGAATCCTTCAATTGGCAGAAAGAATGGCTTGCTGGAGGTTATCATGCAAATACCACTGGCATAAATGATTCACTTCTTCAATTTGTTACAAATGACACGAACCAAACTGCCAAGCGGTTTAGTTATGGGTTCACTCCTACTGCAGGATTCTCCTATCCCGGAGAATACGAATACTCCTACAAAAAGGAAGACACAACTGGGTTAAGAATTCTTATTGTAAGAGATTCTTTTGGCGACCATTTAATGCCATTCTTAAAAGAATCATTTTCAGAATCTGTTTTCATCTTTGATTCTTGGCATTATGACTTAGACGAAGAGATTATTCTTAAAGTGAAGCCAGACATCGTTCTGTATTGCTCTTTAGAAACGCATGCCGCACATGTGATAAGAAGTTGGTCTGGTTATAACAGAGATATGTAGGAAACTACAAATCAAAAAACTTCACTGTATCTATTTCCAACAGTCCAGTTCCGTTTGCTCATTTCACCATAATGTAAATTTGTATTCTTAAGTTTTATCTTTGGTACAATGCGCGCATTGTACCTTATAGTTATCCTTTCAATTCTTGTAGCCACTGGTTGTAAAAAGGAAGAGGACTGTCCTCAACAAAAGAATTCAAGTGAAGAGCAATTAACGCTTACTTCAATTGATACGCTAGTCACGTTGAGCTATTTTTTCCCTGCTATTTCATGCAATGGCCATCCAGAATTATGTGGTAAGCGATTTGATGAAGTCGTTTTTGCCTTAACGCATAATTCGCAGGCAAGCAATGATGAGTTTTCCTTCTTTGCTGCTAATCAAGACGGCAACGTAAGCCAACAGTTAGCTGCCGGAATTAGAGGCCTCGGCATTAAGGCATATTGGGAAGCAAACGCTAGTTGTGGCGATGGTTCTCAAGGAATGTATATGTATCATGGCGACCCGATTTTCGGATGTATTAAGATGGAAGATTACTTATCTGATGTAAAGTCCTTCTTGGTATCAAACCCAACAGAAATCATCTTAATGACCATAGAAGGAGGCGCCTCAACAGAGAGGTTGGATAGCATGTACAGTTATGCTGGGCTGGGAGACTTTCAATACGACCATACTTGGGGAGAAAACTGGCCAACAATGATTGAAATGATTGAATCTAACAAGCGTCTTGTAGTTCTTTCAGATAATGGAGATGCCGAAGATTTCGAAGGTTTTCATGGGCTTTGGAACTACACCGTTGATGTAAATTATGACATTCAAGACCCTGCAAATTTTGATTGCGATTACGCTCGTGGTAATCCTGATGGATACTTCTATCAGATGAATCATTTTGTGACAATTATTACGCCTCAACAAAATTCGGCTCAGACCATTAACCAGTACGAGTACTTGTACAACAGGGCGGTTGATTGCATGACCCAAAATAGTCGTAAGCCAAACTTTATTATGCTTGATTTTTACGCCACGGGAGATGTGGTTCAAGTTGTAGACAGTCTCAATCTGAATTTCTAATCGGATTTAACGGCACTGTTAAAACCCGCTTCACAATTTTTAACAGAACAGCAAGTTTGTTAACTATTCTAGCAGGTAGTTAACCGTATTTTCGGCCACCATGATTGAGCTCTCAGGAATCAGAAAATCATACCGAATCGGCCAAAACAATTTGGACGTTCTAAAAGGAATTGACCTAACTATAAACGAGGGCGAATTGGTCTCAATTATGGGTTCATCAGGAACTGGTAAGTCAACCCTGCTAAACATCATCGGTATTCTTGATAATTATGATTCTGGCGTTTACAAACTTGACAATACGCTAATTCAAAATTTGAGTGAGACCAAAGCGGCCAAATACAGAAACAAACTTCTAGGCTTCGTTTTTCAGAGCTTCAACCTTGTCAGTTTTAAAAACGCGAAGGAAAACGTAGCACTCCCACTGTATTACCAAGGCGTTAGCAGAAGCAAACGAAACAAGATTGCACTAGATTATTTAGATAGAGTTGGCCTTTTGGATTGGGCAGAACATTTACCAAGCGAAATGTCTGGTGGTCAAAAACAGCGAGTTGCCATAGCCAGAGCACTTGTAACAAAACCCAAATTAATTCTGGCTGATGAGCCAACAGGAGCCCTTGACAGTACTACTTCTACCGAGGTAATGGACCTTCTAAAGCAAGTTAATGCTGAAGGAATGACCGTGGTTATTGTGACGCATGAACATGATATAGCAGCTCAAACCAAAAGAACCATTCTCATGAAGGATGGATTAATTGAAAGCGACAATTATCAGGCTGTAGCTAGTCATGTTTGATATTGATAAATGGCAGGAGATATTTGAAACCATCTCAAAGAACAAACTACGTACATTCTTAACTGGATTTAGCGTGTTTTGGGGCATATTCATGCTTATCATTTTGCTTGGTTCTGGTAATGGATTACGCAATGGTTTCAAAGCCGATTTTGAGGAGGATGCCATCAACAGTATTTGGGTTTATTCTGGCAGAACGACCATTCCTTATAAAGGAATGCAGCCAGGGAGAAGAATCAGTTTTACTGATGATGACCATAACGCTATTCACAACGGACGTGTTAAAGGATTAGAAAATGTAGCTTCCAGAATTTGGCTGCCAAACCAACCCATGGTTTATGGAAATAGAAAAGGAAACTACCAGCCGATAGCTACAGATCCAGGGCAGATTCATGCTGAGAATGCCAAAATTCTTACAGGTAGGTTTCTTAATGATTTAGATATTGAGCAGCGCAGAAAGGTTATCGTTCTTGGCGAGCCGATTCAAAAACAGCTGTTCCCAGACGGAGACCACCTGGGTAAGATTATCAAAGTTGGAGGCATTGCCTTTAAGGTTATAGGCACGTTTGTAGATGGCGGTGGAGCAAGAGACAACAGACGCGGATACATTCCAATGACTGTAGGTCAAATTGTGTTTAACCGTGGTAGAAATGTACACGCAATGAGCTCAACTATTGGAGACGCAAGTGCAGAAGAAAGCCTAATCATTGAGCAAAAAATTCGAGATAAACTGGCTGAGTTACATCAATTTTCTCCAGAAGATAAAAGGGCTGTTTGGATCAATAATACCACCGATCAGTTCATGGAAATTCTGAACATTCTAAATGCAATTAGCCTTTTCGTTTGGATTATCGGAATCGGGACAATCATTGCAGGAATTGTTGGCGTTGGTAACATCATGATGATTATTGTGAAGGAGCGTACACGAGAAATTGGCATTAGAAAAGCACTTGGAGCAACTCCGTTTTCGGTGGTTTCCCTCATTATAATGGAGTCCATTTTCATTACAAGTATTGCCGGTTATTTAGGGTTAGTTGCAGGTGTTTTTACGCTTGAAGGCGTAAGTAGTCTTATTGAAGACCCAGGCATTTTCCGAAACCCAGAGGTTGATCTAGGTACTGCAATTAAAGCAACACTAGTATTAGTAGTTGCAGGTACGCTTGCTGGTTTATTCCCTGCTATTAAGGCCGCATCTATAAGTCCAATTGAAGCGCTGAGAGACCAATGAGCCTATTTGATTTGGACAGATGGCAAGAGGTTTTTGACACGTTAAGTGCCAATCTTCTCAGAACCCTTCTCACTGCTTTTGGTGTTTTGTGGGGAATATTTATGCTGATAATAATGCTTGGGGCTGGATCTGGGCTTTACAATGGCGTTGCTGGCAGCGAGTTTCAAGGCTTCGAATCTAAGTCACTTTACATTTGGACCCAACGTACAACCATGCCTTACAAAGGACTTCCCGAGGGAAGGTGGATAAGTATGAATAACGAAGACACTAAGGCCTTGCGGAACTTAGTTCCTGAGGCTCAAATAATTGCACCTAGAAATGAGGTTGGTGGTTGGAGAGGTGATGCCAATGTGGTGCGCGGAATCAATTCTGGTGCTTATGGTGTAAAAGGCGATTTTCCTGAAGTGATTAAGATTCAGCCATTTAAGATTACCAAAGGGCGATGGCTAAACCAACTAGATGTAGACCAGAAAAGGAAGATCGCAGTAATTGGCTCTAAAGTGATTAACGATTTATACCAACCAGACGAAGAAGTCTTAGGCAGCTACATCAGAATTAATGGAGTGTTTTTTAAGGTTGTAGGTACAATAAAATCTAAAAAAGCAGGCGGAGAAGCAGAAGATGATGCCCAAAGCATATTCATCCCTCTTTCATCTTTTCAGCAAGCATTCAACTACGGCAATTGGGTGAGTTATTTCGGCTTTATGCCAAAGGAAGGTTATTCTGTTTCGTTTATCGAGGAGAAGATATTGAAGATTCTAAAAGAGCGTCACCGCGTACATCCCGCAGATGAGTTTGCCTTTGGCATAGAAAATAATGAGGAGAACTTTGCTGAGTATGAAAATGTGTTTACCGGTATCAAGTTCATTAGCTGGTTTGTAGGAACCTTGACATTAATTGCTGGAATCATTGGCATTAGCAATATTATGCTCATCATCGTTAAAGAACGAACCAAGGAAATAGGCATAAGACGGGCCATTGGCGCTAGTCCTATGTCCATAATCTCTCAAATCATTCTAGAAGCGTTGGTGCTAACATCAATGGCTGGCTACATTGGTATTGTACTTGGAGTTTGGGCAGTTGAATTTGCCGGGCCTTTAATAGAAGACGAGTCCTTTAAGAATCCAGAAGTGGACTTTCAAACCATATTAATTGCCCTTGCAATTTTGATTGCATCAGGATGTGCCGCAGGATTTATACCAGCTTATAGAGCAATAGAAATTAAACCAGTAGAAGCGTTAAGAACCGAAAATTGATCTGAATGAAATCATTTGTAAGAGTATTAGTTGTGTTGATTATTGTGGGCGGATTTGGCTATACGCTTTGGCACCTGTACGAGAAGTCGCAAGAAGAGCCAATCGTATTTGAAACCGAATCTGCATTCGTTTCAGACATTATCAAGAAAACCGTTGCTACGGGTTCAATAAGCCCTAAAAAAGAAGTGGCGATAAAAGCCAGAGTTTCTGGTATTATAGAACAAGTTTTTGTTGAGGAGGGCGAGCTAGTTAAAAAAGGAGATGCGATAGCTAGGGTTAAAATTGTGCCCGATATGGTGAGTTTGAATAATGCCCAAAACCGTGTTCAAATGGCACAATTATCAGTAACAGATGCGCAACAAAATTTCGACAGACAAAAAACGCTCGTTGATCAAGGAGTAATTTCTCAGGCAGAATTCCAACCGTCTCAGACAGCATTAAAAAATGTGCAGCAAGAACTTTTGGCGGCAGATGGTAACCTTCAACTTATTGAGGAAGGCGCACTTAAAAACCAAGG
>JBLHEU010000108.1:0-10452 GCA_047614525.1 Bacteroidia bacterium
CGTTTAACACGTCATGATTACGCAGCCCATAAATGAACGGGTATGAGTTAACGTATGATACTGCTGAAACCTTGATTTTCTCTTTCACTTGCTCAAAAATTGCACCTCAAAAATCGCTAATTTCGCGCCTTAACCGACAACACATGGAACTCAATGTTCTCACGGCTGTAACTCCTATTGACGGGCGTTACCACAGACACACTAAAAATCTTTCTGATTACTTCTCTGAAGCTGCGCTTATTCGCTATAGAATTCGTGTTGAAATTGAGTATTTCATTGAGTTGTGTGAATTGCCTTTGCCGCAACTCAAAGGCTTTGATAAATCGCTGTATCCTACGCTTAGAAAAATCTATACGGAGATTTCTGTAGCAGATACGCAACGAGTTAAGGACATCGAGAAAGTCACAAATCACGATGTGAAAGCGGTGGAATATCACATCAAGGAGAAAATGGAAATTCTTGGTATTGGGGAACAAATGGAGTTTGTGCACTTTGGACTTACTAGCCAGGACATCAACAACACTGCTACGCCTTTGATGATGAAAGAGGCGACTGAAAATGTTTATTTGCCTTTGTTGGATAAAGTAATTGACCGCTTAAAAGTTCTTGCCTCAGAATGGAAAGACATTCCGTTGTTGGCCAGAACGCACGGTCAACCTGCCTCTCCAACCAGAATGGGAAAAGAGATTATGGTTTTTGCCGAGCGTTTGGAGATTCAGAAGAAGCACCTACTGGCTGTTCCTTTCTCTGCAAAATTTGGAGGAGCAACAGGGAACTTCAACGCACACCAAGTGGCGTATCCTGAGAAAGATTGGGTGGCTTTTGGAAATGACTTTGTGAATAATACTCTTGGTTTAAGCCGCTCTCAAACCACAACACAAATTGAGCACTACGATAATACTGCAGCTTGGTGCGATGCACTTCGGAGAATAAACACCATCATTTTGGACTTGGACAGAGATATGTGGACCTATATTTCGAATGATCTATTCAAGCAAAAAATCAAAGAAGGAGAAGTTGGTTCGTCTGCCATGCCGCACAAAGTCAATCCAATCGACTACGAAAACTCGGAAGGAAACATTGGTTTAGCCAACGCCTTATTTGGTCATTTGGCCGAAAAGCTTCCAGTTTCTAGACTGCAACGAGATTTAACCGATAGCACCGTTTTAAGAAACATTGGTGTTCCGTTGGGATATACGCTAATTGCTTTTAATTCAACATTAAGAGGATTAGATAAGCTGCTTATCAACGAAGACAACATTAGAAAGGAGTTGGAAAACAACTGGGTTGTTGTGACAGAAGCCATTCAGACCATTCTAAGGCGAGAAGGTTATCCGAAACCTTACGAAGCGCTCAAAGCTTTCAGCCGAACTAACGCTAAACTAGATGAAGCGGCCATGCTTCAATTTATCGACAGCATTACTATTTCTGATGAAGTGAAAACTGAAATGCGAGCTATTACTCCGTTCAATTATACGGGCGTTTAATACTCTTTTCGTTTACGTTTACGTAGCCAAACCTTTTGGCCTGTTGCAGGTTCTTCGCCAATGTTGTACTCATTGTATTTGTACAGGTTTTTGAGCTTGACACCGTATTCCTGAGACATCCATCGCAGTGTTTCTCCTTCAGCAACAAAGTGATAACTATGTTTAGGGTTTTTACTCCGCTTGGGTTGTAAATAAAGAACCTCGCCTGGGATAAGTAAAGCGCTTTTCGATTTATCGTTGTACTTCATCAATTGCCAAGGTCGTATTTGGAGCATGTGTTCCAAAGTTTTGTATGTATCTCCTTCTTCAATCTTAACGTACCTGATGCTATTCCGCAGATACATTTGGCGTGTTGAAGTAGAAACTACCGCTTCCTTAGGATTGCCGCTGCGTTCACTTTTAGCTTTTCCCTTTTCAGGCCTATCATCTTTCGGGAGTTTAATCCCTCCTGTTGGAGGTGATTTCATCCTATCGTACTTAGCAAGGTCGTTCTCCTCAATAATTCGGATTAGCAAGGCAGGATACTTTGGATTGGTGGCGTAACCAGCTTTTTTTAAGCCTTTTGCCCAGCCTTTATAATCCGTTTTTCTCAGCTCAAAGAGCGAAGCATACCTTCCTCTTCCGCTCAGAAATTCGGAATGATCGCGGTAGCTATCAAACACGCTTGCGTAAACACGAAAGCATTCATCTTTTGCATCATCATCCATGTAATACTTCTCACCTTCCCACATTCCGTGGCACTTAATCCCAAAATGATTACGAGCTTTTCTAGCCAACGAACTATTGCCGTCTCCACTTTCTAAAATTCCTTGAGCTAAGGTGATACTTGCAGGAACTCCGCTGATCAACATTTCCTTTACAGCAAATGGCGCGTACATTTCTATGTACTGCAAACGAGAAACTTTTTCCAACGGTTTTTTAGTGCTCCTGCTTTGTGCAGCAACAACCAATTGGAACGTAATAAAGATATAAGCGAGAAAAACGCGCATGAACTCAAAATTAGACTCAGCACATGGACCAACGTTTAATTTGAACTTATGTTTTAAACATGGCTATGTTGATCAGATTAAACCGCGGTATTTCATCCCTTCCCAACCTTGTAAGCCGCCTGTATGCAAAGCCAGAATTGTGCTGCCATTTTCAAAATAACCCGACTTAATCAAATCGTAAATACCAAACATCATTTTCCCAGTATAAATGGGGTCTAATGGAATACCAGTCTGATTCTGAAAACGCTCAACAAATTCCAGCAGCTCGGGTTTTAGCTTAGCATATCCTCCAAAATGATAATTGGTTTGTAAATCAAATTTCAAGTTTGATGGAATTCTCAACCTAGATTCATCCATAAGCAGTTTAACTTCATTTCTAAGAAACCCCCCACCTTTTAAAGCAGGAAAACCCACCAACCGTTGATGTTCCTTTAGCGAAATTGCTAATCCAGCCAAAGTAGTTCCTGTGCCAGCAGCGCAGCATATTACATCGAAACCTTCTTCAACTTCGGGCAATATCTCTGCACAACCTCTAACTCCAAAACCATTTGCGCCACCTTCTGGAACGACAAAAAAGCGCCCAAACTCTTCCGTTAACTCATCCAAGGAAAAATCTTCATTTTTTAACTTGTACTTCTCACGCGAGACAAACTTTAGTTGCATTCCGTTGGTTCTCGCAAAATGCAAGGTTGGATTATTCTTGTCGTCCTCTCCCCTAATAATGCCAACGCTTTCAATTCCCGCTTTTTTGCAAGCAAATGCAGTTGCCGATATGTGATTACTAAATGCGCCTCCGAACGTTAAAACCGTATGATGATTTTGCTGAATAGCTTCGCCTAAATTGTATTTGAGCTTACGCCATTTGTTCCCGCTTATGTGCTCATGGATGAGGTCATCGCGTTTTATCAGCAAGTGAACATCTACCCCCTCCAAAACGGGGTCAACTATTTCCTGAACAGGAGAACCAGCCGGTCTATACGATTTGGCGTAATCTATTGCGTCCATGCAGCAAAGAAAATCGAATTATCTAAGTGAAATTGAAAACCCTTCCTCCGTATTGTTGTTTCTTTGCAAAAGTGAGTGAAATGGATGAATATTATGGTAGGCCAAATTTAGATCCTGAGGACTTTTATTACTCCGAAGAAGGCTATATCGTTTTCACCGAGAAGTATTTGTTGAAACGTGGATATTGCTGCAAAAACAGCTGTAAGCATTGTCCTTACGGGTTTAACAAGAGGACAGGAAGAATTGAGAAAGGCAATTAGCATTTGAGCTGACTTGCTAATAAGCTAATTAAGACATGGATTTTAGAACAGAAATCACTACAGGTATTCCAGATTCATTACCATCAGCAAGGCAAATCGATTCAAACCTTAGTCATGCTCCTAAGAGAAAAGATATCCTATCTGCAGAAGAAAAAAAACTCGCATTACAAAATGCACTCCGCTACTTCCCACAGGAATGGCATGAAGAACTATTAGCAGAGTTTGCGAATGAACTCAACACCTACGGCCGTATATACATGTATAGGTTTATGCCGCAACATGAAATAATAGCTAGACCAATTGATGAATATCCTTCAAGGTGCCAGCAAGCTGCTGCCATCATGCTTATGGTTCAAAATAATTTGGATCCTGCGGTTGCGCAGCATCCTCAGGAGTTGATTACTTACGGAGGCAACGGAGCGGTTTTCCAAAACTGGGCTCAATACAGATTGGTTATGCAATACCTGTCTGAAATGACCGAAGAACAGACCTTGGTTGTGTACAGTGGTCATCCGCTTGGTTTGTTTCCTAGTCATAAAGATGCGCCACGCGTTGTGGTAACTAACGGAATGGTCATTCCTAACTACAGCAAGCCAGACGATTGGGAAAAGATGAATGCATTAGGCGTTTCTCAATACGGGCAAATGACGGCTGGTTCTTACATGTACATTGGGCCTCAGGGTATTGTACACGGAACTACGATTACTGTTCTTAATGCGAAACGTAAAATTGGCGCAGAGGATAGAACGCCTCTATTTATTACTAGCGGATTAGGTGGTATGAGCGGTGCTCAGCCAAAGGCCGGCAACATTGCTGGCGTAGTTACCATTTGCGGAGAAATCAATGAAACCGCAGCCCGAAAAAGACATTCTCAGGGTTGGGTTGATGAGTTGGTTAAAGATGTAGATGCATGCATAGACATGGCACTTGATTTTCAATCTAAAAATCAACCAAGAAGCATTGCCTTTGTTGGCAATATTGTTGAATTATGGGAACGATTGGCCGAAAGAGCCATTAAGGTGGATTTAGGCTCAGACCAAACCTCATTGCATAATCCTTGGGCTGGTGGCTACTATCCAGCCGGGTTGAGCTATGAAGAAAGCAATGCGTTGATTGCCAATCAACCTGAAGAATTTAAAGCGAAGGTTAAAGACACACTGAAAAGGCAAGTAATTGCTATTAATAGTCTTGTTGCATCTGGCATGTACTTCTTCGATTATGGCAACGCCTTTCTCTTGGAAGCAAGTAGAGCTGGAGCTGATATTCTTAAAGAAGATGGGTCGTTTTTATACTCAAGTTATGTTCAAGACATTATGGGGCCAATGTGCTTTGATTATGGCTTTGGTCCGTTCCGATGGGTTTGTTCTAGCGGCAAGCCAGAAGACTTACAAACCACAGATACGATTGCTGCGCAAGTAATTGAAGAAATGTTGCTTACTGCACCTTCGGAAATACGCGGGCAATTACAGGATAACCTTTTATGGGTACAGCAAGCACAAGAGAATAAACTTGTGGTTGGCTCTCAAGCTCGCATCCTTTATGCTGATGCAGAAGGTAGAATCAAGATTGCTGCAGCTTTTAACAAGGCTGTTAAGGATGGTAAAGTTGGGCCTATTATCCTAGGGAGAGACCACCATGATGTCTCTGGAACAGACTCTCCTTATAGAGAAACTTCAAACATTTATGACGGGTCTTCTTTTACCGCTGATATGGCTGTACAAAATTTTGTGGGCGATGCCTTTAGAGGTGCCACATGGATAAGTCTTCATAACGGAGGCGGTGTTGGTTGGGGTGAAGTAATTAATGGTGGGTTTGGAATGCTGCTAGATGGCTCTGAAGATGCAGACAGAAGACTTAAGTCTATGCTTCATTGGGATGTCAATAACGGTATCTCGCGAAGAAGCTGGGCGAGAAACGAGGGCGCCATATCTGCTATAAAAAGGGCTATGGCCGCAGAGCCAAACCTTAAGGTTACACTACCTAATCTGGTAGACCCTAATCTACTTTCTCAGATATAAGGGAGCGCTCCTTCTAAAAACTACTTTTTATACACGTACTACTAACCGCGAAGGGTCCATCTAGCATACTTTTCTTGTGTCAAGATTTCCAGCATGCTTCTGAACACCGAAATTATTAAACACAAAAAGGCCTAAGGAATAAATCCTTAGGCCTTTTTAAGAAGTATTACTAAGTCTTACTTAACGTCAGCTTTGGCGTTCTTCGATTTGTAAAAACCGTAGCCAACACTAGCAGCTAATAGAGCTGTTACCATACCATCTAATGGTGCTCCTGGAGGGTTAGATCCTGGAGGTGGCGCTTGAGCCAAAGCAACAGATGCTACCATAACCAAAGCAAACACTAATAGAACTGGGAATATGCTTTTCATGACTTTTTTTTTTCGTTGTTCAACTTATTACTTAACAATTTTTCTTGACATGTTAACGTCTGCACCTACTACTCTTACTATGTAGGCTCCATCGCTAAGTCCTGTCAAAGGTAACTGAATTCCGGTAGACCCTAGAGTTAAATTTGTCTGGCTCATTACAATTTTACCAGTCATGTCTAAGATTTCAAGGTTTCCAGTCACATCGTTAGTGCTGTAAAGGTTTAACATTTCATCAGCAACGTAAGCATTCATTCCAGCAGACAACTCATCTGCAATACCAGTTACGGCAGAGCTAGAAACGTGTAGGAAGAATCTATTTGTGTACAACTGAGCCATTGCTTGGAAAGTATAATCTCCACCCTTCAGGTCAGTAAATACACCCATCATTCTATCCTCAAATACGATGTTGTCATTATCCATATCTGTGAACTCATCCAATGTTACTGTAACTGAAGTAGCAGAGTTAGAATTCAATCCTAATGGAATCTCAGTAGCTGCAACCAACGGTCCGAAGAAGTTGATTGAATACTCACTAGCATCGATGTAGCTAAACAAGCTTATAGCATCAAGCACACCCAATTTAGGAGTATCGTACTCATCCAATCCATTTGCAGATACGTCTGCGAAACCAATCACTGTTTGACTAAACGGTGGTGAAGTAACATTAGCAGGTACGGCAGACACTTTCAGTGTTTGAATTTGCGCAAGTCTGAACAAGTTAGCATCGTTACCAGCAACACGCATAGCGTTGTTGTAAGTAACCGTTCCACCACCTGGAGCAGCAAAGGCCATAAACCCTTGACATGTTCCAATAGTTCCGGTAGGCGTGTTTCCACCACCACCAGCTGCACCAATTAGACCGTTGTGCGTTGCGTATGACGTCTCATCCCAGAATGCAAGACCACCAGTTAAAGCAGCATTACCAAGAACACCAGAAACCGATATACCACTTGGGTAAGGGTTACCTAGTAAGTCCCAATCATCTGCAGGAGCAGCATTATCAGTAACTGCTACAGCTACATCACCATTATTGGCAACACCGCTGAAAGTTCTTGTACCTGCTCCGTAGAAAGCACCACCACGTCCAACAGGTATAGCTCCACTTGTTTGATACCAGCCTGGATCGTTTTCATCATCAGCAGGGTCAATTGTACTGTTAGCAGAATTAAATGCGTAGTACGCACCCAACGAACCGTTAGTAATTGGCGAACTCCAATAGTCATATAGAGAACCACCAATCTTAGTCACATTGAATATACCTGAACCTAATAGTAAACTACCAGTTTCCTGTACAAAGCTTCCGTTGTTAGCAACATTGATTGTACCGTTGTTAGTAAGGTCTCCCTCAATTGTAACAGAAGCTCCATCAAGTACATCTACCGTAGCGCCAGACTGTACAACCAAATCGTTGATTGGAGCAGCTCCAGATACATCTGGGAAGTTACCTCCAGCTGGTGAACTTGGAATTACCGCATTCTGACCAGTTCCCGGAACAACACCGTCACTCCAGTTTCCAACATTTGCCCATGCTACATCAACATTACCAGTCCAGAAACCTTCACATGTTACATCTAATGTAAAAGCATTACCTGCTGCAGACGAAGACCAGCTAGAAACATAAACGTAGTATACAGTTCCCGCAAGAGTTGAAACAGTTACCCTAGACCTTGTTCCACAATCATCATCATTGTTAGCAACACTAGTCAAAGCACCACAGGTTCCAGTCAAGACATTAATCTCACTATCAAAGAAAGGACCGTTACAAGTTTCGAATGTTACATCTCCACCTGTTCCAGTATAACTATACCATAGTCCAGGTCCAGTTGATCCAGCAGACCCTGGAATAACTTCAGCACTAGCGGTAGTACAATCATCGCTGTAAGAACCACCACATATAACTGGTGTAGCACCGCTACACAAATCGTTTCCAAGTGGAGTGTCAAACTCTAAAGAAGATGACCAATCACTCTTCTGAAGTCCACAGTCTGATCTTACCCAGATGAAATATGTTGTTCCTGGGGCAAGAGTGTTCAAGTAAATTGAAAGACCAGTTGCAGGACCAGTAGGTACTGTAAACTCATCTGGAGCAACACCAGTTGTGTTATAATAGAACTGGTAGCTACTTGGTCCAGGCGCGCCTGTTCCAGCATCCCATGCTACTGTTGCCGCAGTTGGCGTTACACCGCTAGATGCAAGGTTAACCGGTGCAAAGCATGTTGGAGGTGGGATAATTTGAAGTCTGAAATAAACCAGCTCTCCTTCATCTCCATTGGCACCATCGCAGATTTTCAATGTCCAAAATCCGTTTGGATCCTCGCCATCAAAGGCTGAAAAATCGCCTTCTGGAATATAGCTTCCTGAGAATGGTGCACTACCTGATGTAATAGCTGAGGCAGCATCCATGCTAAACACCGTTGGAGAATTATTACAGCCCGCACCACCATAGTTATTTGCAGAGCCACCGTTACCATCACTAAGAATAACCTCAGTTGCGGCTGGTGAAATTAAAGAGATAGTAAGGTCTCCATCCCATGTGTGAGTAATGTTGATGGCACATTTGTTAACGATTACATCTGTTCCAAGTAATCCTGTAATTCCTGAAACAAGAACTGCCTGCTCTAGGAAAGTACTTGAGCCACAACCATTATCAGGTATTGCAACACCAGCTGCATTACAGAATGGGTTTTCGTAAAGCGTTGTGAAAGAATATGTCACCCATTGACCTAAATCTCCTGGTATAACACATTCTGCTCTTACATGTAAGTAATGCACCGTTCCGCTAGTAAGACCAGTGATCCCAGTTACAGATGTAGCAACTACACTAGTTCCTGTTGTAGGAGGTGTAGCAGTAGTTGAAACTTCGTACTCATAACCTATCGTTGTTCCTAATGCCGGAGCAGTCCAAGAAACATCTGCACCATCAATTTCAATGCTTGTTGCCGTAAGCGCTGTTGGCTCAAAACAAGTAGGAATGTCTTGAATGAAGAAGTCATCAACATAGAAATAAAGGTCTGGAGAAAAAGATGAAGTGTTACTTACAAAAGCAACCTTGACTACGCCACTGTAAGCAGTCAGGTCTATTGTAACGGTAGAACCATCATAAGTACCAGCACCAGTATATGTTGCAATTACGTCTGCAGCATTCCAAGTTGCTCCTGCATCCGTAGATACAATAACGCTTACTTCATGAGAACCAAGGTCTGTTGAAGCAGCACCACCGCTCCATGGTCTTGCTCCCATGTCAAACGACACTCTGAAATCACCTGCTGTCCCACCAAGATCAACAGGCTGAGAAATTAACCATGCGTTTGTACCGCTAAACAAGTTAATTCTTGCAGATGCATCTGCAGCTACATTAACGAAGCTTGTAGATGACCCCCAAACACTTGTTGAACCTGTAAGTGGACTTGGCGTACCAATTGCGCCTTGACCCTCTGACCAGCATTCTGGGTCTGGAGCTGATCCTGAAAAAGAATCAAACGTTTGTGGTACTGTTGGTGCTACTTCTGGCGTACAAGCCGTAGTAAACACACCAATGGTAGCCCAAGCACTATACTGTGTACCTGCTGTACATTCAGAACGAACATATACAGTGTAAGTAGTATTTGCTACCAATCCTGTAATAGCGGCTAAATCTGTACCTACAAGAACATCACCTGATGCGTCTGGAGAACCACTTTCTGGCAAGCCAGAAGTTCTCACTTCATAATTGTAACCAACTCCAGGAAGCGTTCCTGGGGCTACCCAATTAATAGTAGCAGTAACATCAGTAGTTAATGTAGTTGCAGCAGCTGTTGGCGCAACACATGGAGGAATAACTTCAACAATAAAATCATCCAAGTGAATGTCAACGTCCGGAGTTGTTCCTCCTTCAACATTAACGAAAGCCACCTTGATAATTCCAGTTTGTGTAGTTAAGTCATGCGTATACGTAGTAGCAGAGTAAGTGCCTGCACCTGTATGGGTTGCAATAATATCAGCAACATTCCAAGTAGCACCTCCATCAGTTGACACAATTACGTGCATCTGATGAGCTCCAAGAGTACCAGCGATAGATGAACTATTATAACCGGTTACAGCCATGTTGTAGCTAATTCTGTAAACACCAGGAGTAACTCCAAGATCAATTTGTGGTGAAATAACCCAGTCTCCTGCGTCAACTCCCCAAAGATTGTGCTTGATACCTGCGTCAGACCCGATGTTTCCGAAACCTGAAGTTGCTGCCCAACTAGAGTTTCCAATAGTAACAACCGAAGGAGTGGCAACAGCACCGTTACCTTCTTTCCAGCAAGTAAGCGGGGCAGAAGAAGTACTTACGAATCCGT
>JBLHEU010000109.1:0-10261 GCA_047614525.1 Bacteroidia bacterium
TACTAGAGGCATTATGTTGATATGTGTTCGAACCAATCATGTACAAAAGATGTAAACCAGTGCGGAGCCAGTAATGATTGTGAGAATGGAGTAGAGAAGGTTGATGATAGGGGCCTCGCGATGTTTCATGGTAGCAAGTTGTTTTTCATGCCCCATTGCACCATTTCTAACATGTTGCGGGAACCCGTTTTGCGAAGTATGTTTTTGCGGTGATTGTCAACCGTGTGTTTGCTCAGGCTGAGTTGGTTGGCAATCTCTGAGCTGGTCATACCAGTGTTTACGTAGCGAAGAATTTCTGTCTCTCGCTTTGTAATAATTGTGTGTTGAGGAGGTAACATGATGCTAAAGATATAAAATAGCATCATGCACATCAATAGCCATTAATGGCTAATTATTAAAGCTTTGCGTGTATCGCGCAGTAAGCTTTGCCTTATACTTGAAGAACTTAATAGGGAAGTGGTAGAGAATGTTGATTGTTTAGATGAGGCATGAAGTGTCTCATCTGTTTTGGTTAGGGCAAGCGTATA
The DNA here is from genome assembly GCA_047614525.1 of Bacteroidia bacterium. Lineage (GTDB taxonomy): Bacteria > Bacteroidota > Bacteroidia > UBA10329 > UBA10329 > UBA10329. The sequence goes on from JBLHEU010000109.1 coordinate 528, forward strand.
AAATCGCCCAATAAAGCGAGTGTGCTAGTAATAACTGGGCTCGTTACCAGCTTTCCATTTAATGTTACAACCTAGGCTTGGTGTTTGGTCTGCAGGAACTGATTTACCGACTACCAACAGGTCCAAAACATTTCTCAAATCCTTGCCACTAACAGGCTTTCCGTTACCTGGCCTACTGTCATCTAGCTGCCCACGATAGACGCATTTATCATCAGCATTAAAGACGCTGTAATCTGGTGTACAAGCTGCGGTGTAGGCTTTGGCAACTTCTTGGGTTTCATCGTATAAATAGGGGAAGGGAAAGCCTTTATCCTTGGCTAACTGAGCCATATGAGCAGGAGAGTCATCAGGATGTGTTGTAACATCATTTGAGCTGATGGTTACAAAACCAATTCCTTGACTCTTGTAGTCATTTCCGATACGAATCAGCTCATCCATAACATGAACCACAAAAGGGCAGTGGTTACATATTATCATAACTACGGTGCCGTTTTCGCCTTTTATATCTGCGAAGCTTAAATGGTTGTTTGAAACTGTATCTAAGAGGCGAAAGTCGGGTGCTTTATAACCTAATTTTAAATTGACTGTTGGAGTTCTTGCCATGTTATTGAGATAACCTCAGAAATTATAAAAGGGGTGAAGAAAATCTCCACCCCTTTCTAATAATTATGCGTTTAACTTATTGCTTGATAATCTTCTTAGTTGTATAAGAAGTACCGTTATCAAGTTTCAAGAAATACATTCCGTTAGCAAGATTTGTAAGGTCAACGGTCTTTCTTAATCCTGAAATAATTGTTCCAGTAGATTCAGAGTAAACTCGTTTTCCGTTAACATCCATAACAGAAAGAGTAAGTCCATCGCTATCTCCAGTAATGTCAAGTACTACTTGACCGTTAGAAGGGTTTGGATAGACATCTATGCTTAGGTCTCCTAATTCTTCAACTCCTAAACAAGCATCAACAACAAGCTCAAACGAATTACTAATTCCTGTACATCCGTTCAAATCAACAGTTACAGAAACGGTGTAGGTACCAAGTCCTATAACATCTCCAAAGAGCTCGGCAGTTTGTGTGTTGTGCCCAGTACTCCACAGATAAGAATCATACTCATCAATAGTAAGATCCAGTACATGTGATAAACAGATAGTAGTATCTGAATATGCCAACACAGGAGTTGGGCTGTTGTCTACAAACGTCATAGACCAGCTAACAAGCGTTCCATCATCACCACCTGCATCATCTTGAATGAACAGTGACCAAGCTCCGTTTGGATTTTGACCGTTGTAAAGTCCAGCAAAACCGGTGGTGTCCTCAGTAGCGTAATAGCCAGGAAGAATTCCGACAGTTTGCAACGTAATGTCGTTGGTTGCTGTGTCTGTGAATACCAGGCCGAAAATATCGTCTCCAGCACCACCGTTATCTGTAGAAAGTTCTACCGTGTCTCCAGCAGGGGAGATTAGGAAGATATCTAAATCTGATAGGAAGGTGTGTTGCAAAGAATCAATTACAACGCTTTCTATTTGAAGACAGCCATCTAAAGAAGTTGGCAGACCACAGAAGAACATTTGCGAAGTTGTTCCTTCAGCAAGTGTTGAACTAATTGCAGATTCTGGCATTTCAGTTTGTGCAAGAGGAGTAAGGTTACCATGGTTTGTAACCACGTTTCCAGACAATGTATCTGAGTCTAAGTCCTCATCGCCAGTTAATGCAGTAAATACATCAATGGTGTGACCACCAGCAGCAGAAAGGTCAGCCATTTCTGTAGTGAATGTGTAGCTCACTGTATCTCCACTGTTTACAGAAGCGGTGTAAACTTCAGTTTGAGTGGTTCCAGCATCAACAATAAACCCTAGGTCAAAGTTTGAAACTGCCACAAGGCCTTTGTTCCAGAATGTCATGCTTACTTCTTCCATTCCTAAATCACAATTTGGATTTGGACCATCTAATGATAATGCAACTAAATCAAGCTGGGCTTGTGCCGCAATGCTGATGTCATCAACTCCAAAACCTTCAGCTGTAATAGAAAGGTCTGAGCTGAACATGAATCTGATTTTAACATCAGACATTCCAGCAGTTCCTGTAAGAATGTGTTCAGCATTTCTCCAAACTGTAGCATCACCTGAGGTTCCATTCCAGAACTCATCGAAATTATCATTGTACCAGTTTTCTCCTTCTCCAAATAGACCAAGTTTAGTCCAAGTTGCACCACCATCTAAAGAAAGGTCAATCCAACCCTCATCACAGCATTGCTCCGTGTTGTAAATGTGAGCAAAGCTTAATACTGGGTCATCGGTAAGTGCGCTGAAATCTATACATGGAGATTCTACAAAAGACTCTTCATCTAAGTTGTACGGTCCGGTAAGGTTAGTAACCCAAGCATTTACTCCTGAGTTGGCTGTGTCGATAAATGCACCTTGAGGGTCTCCTAACTCCCAAGAGTTATTTGCTCCTGCAGAAGTCCATCCACCGGTACCGTTTTCAAAATCTTCTAAGTAAGGAAGAGTAGAGATAGTAGGAATGCTAGTTACAACAACACTCATTGTATCGTTAGAATTATCTCCGTCACCAATGGTGCCAGTCCAAACTACTAGGTCGTAATCTCCAAATGCACTTAGATCTAACGTGTTTGTAAGAGTGAATACTGTATCACTTCCAACTGCCACACTGTTGTTGAAAATCTCAGTCATCGGAACACCGTTATCAAACGTATACCCGATAATAACTGAGTCCATTACTTCTGAACCCAGGTTTGTTACGTGAACCATGATTGCTTCCGTAGCAGTTAGGTTACATCCAGACTCTGGAGAAACGATTGCCGTAACCTCACTGTTGATAGCAGGTTGCTCAGTAATAAGGATGTCATCAATTGCAAATCCTTCAGCAACAATAAAATCATCTGAGTTAAATACAAAACGAATAATTACATCTGACGAGCCAGCTACACCATCTAATAAGTGTTCAGCAACAACCCAACCAACGGTGTCGGCAGTGTTTCCATCCCAACCCTGAATAAGTGGGCCGAAGAATGCATTATTTGTATACCAGTTGATTCCTTCTCCAACGTTTCCAACAGTAGCCCAAGTTGTTCCACCATCAGTTGATGATTCAAGCCATGCTCCATCCCAACCTGCTTCAGAATTACTGATTAAACCAAATTCTAGAATTGGGTCAATAGATAATGCTGATAGATCGAAACAAGGAGATGTTAAGTAAGAGAGTTGCTCTATATTGTAGTTTACAGAGTCAAGGTTAGTTGCCCAAGCGTTTACACCGCTAGCAGCAGTATCAATTAATAATCCTTCTGGATCACCAAGTTCCCATGCACCATTAGTACCTGTGGAGAACCATCCGCCATCTCCAGCTTCAAAATCTTCCATGTAAGGAAGTCCAGTAATAACTGGTGAACTGTAAACAGAAGTAAACAATGAATCATTCAATATGTCTCCATCGCCAACAATCGCTGTCCAAGCTCCAAGGTCGTAATTACCAACAACCGAAAGGTCAACAGGTGCTACAAACGTGAATGTGTCAATAGAAGCAGCAAATAAGGTGTCGGTTACCATTTCGGAAATGAGACCAGAACCAGCATCATACTCAACTAGGAAATCAACCAGATTAGCATCGCCAAAGTTTTCCATTACTACGGTTACAAGCTCAGAACCAAGTCCGCAACCAGAAGTTGGAGACAGGATTTCAATAACACCTGCGTTAATAGAAGGTTGCTCAAAAATTTCAATGTCATCAAAGGCAAAACCATCAAATCCGTTTACGCTACCATCTGAATGGAAAAACATCCTGATTTTAACAGATCCTGATCCAGCAGCACCGTCTAGAAGGTGGGTTGCTACTGTCCATTCATTATCCAAGCCGAATGCTTCGTCATACCAATCTTCGTCAAAACTAACACCATGCTCATCTTCATTTGTATACCAATTGGTTCCTTCTCCAAACGCTCCAACGGTACTCCAAGTAAGTCCGGCATCTGTAGATACTTCAGCCCATGTTCCGTCATAATTAATTTCGCTGTTTGTTATAAATGCAAATCTGAATACCGGATCAACACTTAGAGAAGAGAAATCGAAACATGGAGACTCAACATATGCATCTGTTCCATTCTCGTAAACACCATCAAGATTGGTAACCCAAGCGTTAACTCCAGAAGCAGCGGTATCGATAAATGCTGTTTCAGGATCGCCAAGTTCCCATGAGTCTAAAACGCCACCTGAAGTCCATCCACCTGCTCCTGCTTCAAAGTCTTGCATGTATGGAAGTGAGGAAATTACAGGGATGCTTTCTAAAGTGCTTACTATGGTGTCGTTGGTTGCGTCTGGGTCACCAGCAACAGTAATCCAAGCTTGTATGGTATAAGTACCTGGAACAGATAAATCAACAGTAGAAAGTAAATCGAATGTGTCTGTTTCCGCAGATAGAATGTCTGAGACGAAAGTTTCTGATACAACTGGGTTTCCATTAACTGAATATGAAATGTCAATAGAGGTAATTGTACTCTGACCATTATTGTAAACAGAAAAACCTACTGGCTCTGTTGCTGATAGACCGCAGCCTGTTACAGGGTTTATCATTGCAACTAAATCACCATCGTCAGTTGGTGGTACATATACAGCAACGTTGTCTAGTCCTATAAACCAGCTCCATGCATCGCCATCATCATAAATAAACTTTGCTTTAAAATCGGCATTCAAATAACCAGAAAGGTCGATAGAAGCACTTCTTGGCCCACATGTTGGGAAGAAGCCGAAACAGCCAGGGTCTGAATTTTCAGTAAACACTGTATCCCATGCAGCACCGTTCCAAAGCGCAACTGCAAAGTAAGATGCTCCTAAATCTTCAAAAATGTATTCGAATTGAAGTAAACCAGTGTCAAGAGAAGAGAGGTCAATTACTGGCGTCTCCAAATCCATGATTATCGCACCAAAGGCTCCAGTTAAATCATCGTCATGCACGTATGCCATGCAGCTTCCGTCAACAGAACCTGCTGGTGTACCAACAGCGTTGTCTCCGATGGTCCAAACAGTGTCTCCTAATACCGCGGTGTTGGTCCAGCCAGCAGGTAATTCGCAAGCATCAAAATCTTCGAAGAAAAAATTTTGCGCATCTGCACTATACGTTGCTAGAATTACAACGGCAATCAAGTAAATTTTTTTCATTGTTCGGTTAATTAAGAATCACAAAATTATACTTTTTTTTACGTTCGACTATCTCGTAGTTCTTGACCTGTTTAGGACTTAGGTCAACCGAAGGACGTTTAAGGGTTATTCCGGTTCAGCAGAACCTTTTTTGGACTTCAATTTCTTTTTCTTCTTTTTTGCCTTTCGAACAATAGGTTTCGAATGGAAAAAATAACGAACGTCAAATGTTAAGTAACTCCCATTTAATTGGATGCCCTGTACTTCAGAAACATAGCTGACTTCTCCGTATTGAAATTTGCTACGATAAATAGGAGCAAACGGGACTTGATAGGTAGCGCCTAAATAGAAGTATCCAGCCTTTTTAGTACGGTATTCCATTCCTAAATTGGCAATTGCACCACCGGTTATAAAACCATCTGCTCCTGGCTCGCCATCAAATCCTAACCGTAAAGAAGAATGCTTGAAATATTGATCGGTCGCATTTTGGCCCTCATCCGTTGTAAAAATGTCTGAAGGAAAAAACGTAATGTTGAATCCGGCTGCAGCGTTCATATATAACTTTTCTGCAAGCCTTACGAATACAAGTAGCTTTATTGGGTGCTCATAACCTATAATGGTAAAATCAGTGTTGCTCGTGTATTCAGGTGTGCTAACAATTGGGCTAACAACGGTCTCGTCTCGATGAACTGTTAGGTTGTAGTTTCTTTGAACAAAACTGAGACCAGTCTCAAGGGCAAATCTCTTGTGAAATCCGTACCGAATTACCATGCCAGCCGAAAAGCTGAATTTGGACGACACCAGAATACTGTAGTCATTATTTGTTGCCTCTTGATTCCCGGTTTTAAGAAAATCAGCAGGAAAGATTGGCCTGAATTCTATACCTGCAGTTAAAGTTTGCTGAAACTTTCCATCCTGCGAGAAAACGTAAGACCAAGCGCTAACCAATAATGCGATAAGTAAGAGTTTTGGCATGCCCAAAGGTAGTACGAGCAAGTCACACAATTAGTATAATTGCTTATTTCGCATAAATGAATTGGTTCCTATTCTCGGTAGTTGTTCTGTTGCTTTCGGCATTGTCTGCAGCATACCATAAAAGGCGTGGGTATTTTTTTTGGCGAACCTTTCTTATGGCCTTAATCGGATTCGGAGGAATGGGATTATTGATTTACAAGCTGTTTATTTTATGATTGGAAGAATCAAAACATAGAGTTAAAAAAAAAAGCCCCGCCATTTCAGGCGGGGCTGGTTTTGCTCGAACCTCAGCTTGGCGGGCCTGAGGTTGCGGGCTGACTGCCGTGATACATCAGCAATTGCGTCTCCATCTGCCTAACTTCCATTTGCCATTTGGAGAGATTGGAAACGATTGCGAATAGTGGAACAAATTCGAAGTTGTGCTCTGCCCAAGTTTGATTCTGGCCTTGAGTACCTATGTATGTACCGTCTGTTTTTATTCCGAACGAAGCAGTCATCGCATTTCTAAGCTCATTGGGATATTGATTAAGAATGTAGGTGTTGAAGGAATTCAGTTTTTCTTCCAATTCTTGAGCACTAAAAGCCCCTGTCCTTACTTCTCCCTCAAATCGTAATAAAACTGCTGTCGGAGTTTGACTGTTATGCTTGATGTCAAGATCGTGCAGGTTCATTTTGTCAGATGTCTCACTCTTAATTCTTTTCGTCTGAACAATGAGATGAGTCTTAAGGTCTTCAAGGTATTTTACCATAGCCTCAGTCTCAGCCTCCAAATTCTGAGCATCAGGCCAATTGGAAATAGCAACCAATTCTGAGTTCAAATTAGTCAGTTTCGTATTCGATTCAGTGAGTTCGTCATTTACCGTCATTACCCCATACTCGTACCATCCGCTGTTTTTGGTTTGCATCAAGGCAAAAACTAGGATTATGCTTGCCGTAGCAAGAAGCGAACTTGTTAAAGTGACCGGTTTATTTACGCTCGTTTTATAGCGTTTAATGAAATAGACGGGTACGTATCCAAAAGCCAGAATGCTCATCCCCGATACTAAGAGGGCAGAAGCCCCAGGCCAGTGCATAATCTTAAAGTGCACACCCAAAGAGGTAATTCCAAGGCCTACAAAACCTAGAATATGCATCATAGCATCACTCTTGCCAGATTCTTTAAGCTTATGACTCAGAATCATGGGTAGATACCCGAGTACCAGAATTGCCACACCAATGGTGAACATAATGTTTGCTCCAAACCAATGTTGTAGTTTGAAAATCGTCCCCGCCAAGAGAAGAAAAGTTGAAGTCAGCCCGAAACCAAATGTTACTTTTTTCATTGTTTCATTCATTTCGGTTAATAATTCAAATGTTTGTGTTTGCACCTGTTTTAAACCTCCAGGTCCAAAGAGGTTGATTGTATATTGAAAGGCTTCCTCAAACGATTTGCCTTGTTGCATTTGTCCTTCAACGCTGGTGCATAAATGGTCCAAGAGGTCCTCTTGAAGTTCATTTTGTGCCACGCCATTTTCCTTGATATAAGCATCAATCAGGTCTACCTGAAAATCGGTTAACTCAGCCATTGTAATTCTGGATTTGGATTGAAACTATTGAGCAAATCATTCATGGTTTCCGAGAACTTTCGGAACTCAACCACTTTGTCATTTGCTTGTTTATTGCCAGTTTCGGTAAGTGTATAATACTTGCGCACCCGTTTACCAATACTAACCTTCTCGGTAGCCAGAAAACCTTCAGCCTCTAGCTTATGTAGAGTAGGATAGAGGGCACCTTCGGTGAGTTGTATCTCGCCAGAAGTTTTGTCCTTAACGTGTTGTGTAATCTCATAACCATACATTCTGTCATGCTCAGAAAGCAGACTGAGAACAATGGTTTTGAGGGTTCCTTTTATTAGTTCTTGTGAATACATAGGACAATGATACATAAATATCTTAGGTATAAGGGTCTTAGGTATTAACTTTTTTCTTTTTCAATTATTGTTTATGATGTTTCTTTCCTCTGATGCCATGAAAAATCTAGTAGCGATTTTTGCCATTTTCGCTTTGCCATTTTCCTTATTTGCTCAGGGAAATATTATGTTAGTGCCTTTTGAGGCATTGATGAATGCCGAGTGGAAAGCAGAAGGAAAGTGGAAAGACGGCACCCCGTTTAAACAAGAAGTAAGCTATTCTTGGGCCGATGATGAGGAAACCGTAAATATGGTAACTAAGAGTTACTTAGATTCTTCTTATACAGATTTCGGCAAGTTTTCAAGCGGTATTCATACTTGGGATACTCTAACAAACACTATCAAATTTCAGGTCACAGACATCAACAGAAAGGTGATTGGAGGAAATGTACGTACCAAGGTTAAAACCATCATGTACGAATACGTTTACTTAGGAGAGAATGACGTGAAGACCTACATGACGGATGCGCTTATCTGGATTAAACCAGACAAGTACATGTTTAAAGTTGGCACCATGAAAGATGAGGAGTGGCAAGAGGTTTACTTGGAGACTTATTTCTTTAAGAAGTAGCAATAGTAGTTACTCTAGCTCTTGAAGAAGAGTAAGCCCATCATTCCATTTTCCAAAACCAGATTTGGGTTCAACATGTCCTGCATCTTTTAAGATATGGAGGTCGCTACTCCAAGCCTTTGCAAATTGCATGGCTCGATTAATGTCCACAACATGATCATTTGAGCTAGCTACTACAATGCTTTTAAATGGCAATTTCGCCATAGTCATAGGTCGAAATCCCGTTATATAAGTTGGATAGGCCTCATTGTCTACATCGCTTGGTGCGACAAACAAAGCTCCTTTTATTAGGTGATTGTATTTCTCAAACCACTTGATAATCGCTACGCAACCCACACTATGGCCTACCAAAACAAGGTCTTGATATTCGAAGTGTTTAAGTTCTTCTTCTATGCGGGCAATCCAAGTTTCGCAATCTGGGCGATCCCAATCGCGCTGTGTCACTCGAAAGAACTTTTCAGGATGTTCCCTTTCCCAAATGGATTGCCAATGATTCTCACCCTAGTTATGCAGCCCCGGAATATTTATAATCATAATGTCACTTCACGTATTTGATGTGCTCCCTGTACGGATTTACAGTTACTTGGAAATTGTCTTCGTAGATTTTCTGTCCAAGAAGTTTCTTGCTGTTTATTCGCTTAATGTCAACGTTATGTTTTTCAAGAATTATGCTAATCTGATTCATACGGTTTATGAATTGAGTAGCACTGTCCTTAAACCATGATGTTGCTGACTTTGCGTCTTGTCGATTTTTTTCGGATTGATAATATTCAGGAATTGGAAGGTTTTGATTAAACCATTTGATGGAAGTCTCTAGACTGGCTCGGTCTGAAGTTGAAAGGCTACAATTGTCTCTGACATAATCTGCTGCGTAAAAGAACCCTAGCTTATCTTGCTGCAAGGTTTCATCGTAATACTTGGCTAAATACCGCAGGTACATGTATAAACTATTCTATCTCAACTCCTACAGGACAATGGTCCGAACCATGCACATCACTCAAAATAAAGGACTCTTTTACTTTCGGCATCAGGCTTTCTGAAACAAGAAAGTAATCCAATCGCCAACCAACATTATTCGCTCTAGCACCTGCACG
>JBLHEU010000110.1:0-10235 GCA_047614525.1 Bacteroidia bacterium
GACAATGTGTTGAGATACGCCTCCAGCATATCTTCATCTAACGTTGCTACTAAAGCGGTGACCAAATAATGGGGTTTGTACGATTTAACCGTTTGTTTTAAATCTATCAAGGGAATGGATTGTCCTAGATAAATTGCTTCAACGCCCCTTTTCTTGAATAAATAGCGATAGAATAGGAGTCCCATTTCATGCATTTCGCCCTCACGCAGGAAGAATATAGCCTTATTTGCTTTCGGTTCTGGGGAGTAAAGGTTATCTGTAGCCACATACATTTTCTGAATGACAAGGCTACTAATGAAGTGTTCTTGGGCTGGATTGATGGAATTTGCCATCCACATAACCCCGATTTTCTGTAAAAAGGGATATAGTAGGTTAATACAGGTGTTTTCAAAACCCATTTTATTGGTCGTCTCCTTCAATACCCTTTCAAAAAAAGGTCTATCCAAGTCAATCATAGCGACAATTAAACGGTCTATATCGGTATCGTATGACGTCTCTGAAATAGCAATCCTCTCGACCTCTTGACACAGATTCTCATACGTCAATTTTGAGATTTTAGAAATCTTAAAACCGTGATTGTTAAGAAGCGCAATATTCAATAACTTCTTAAGATCACTATCACAGTAAGTACGGATGTTTGTATCGGTTCTGTCTGGTGTGATAATACCATACCGTTTTTCCCAAATACGAATAGTGTGCGCTTTAACGCCAGAAAGCGTCTCAAGATCTTTAATACTATACTTACCCATTATTCTTTTTCTGCTTCGTTAAACCGGCATCACCAAACTTATTCTCAAGCAGCTTAAATCTGTAGTCAAATATGCTTTTTACCTTGCTAGAAATGAAAAGAGCGTTAACCAACTTACCAACAATCCCAAGTGGAACTCGATAATGCAAAACGTCCGTCATTAAAACACCTCCATCTTTTTCTTCGAACATATGTTGATGATGCCAAAAGGAGTAAGGGCCAAAGCGCTGTTCATCAATAAACATTTTCTTGTCTACTACTTGCGTTATTTCAGTAACCCAACCCATTTTAATCAACGGAAAGGGGGTTACATAATACTGGACTATCTGACCGGCATACATTCTAGGAATGTCTTTTGTCAGAATTTCAAATTTCATTTCTGGCGGAGTAATCTCATTAAGGTTCTCTGGTGCCGAGAAAAATTTCCATGCCTCATCTAACGAAATAGGCAGTAATTGTTGGTACTCTTTTCTATGCAATTTCATTTTAACAAATTGTTCAGTGCTAATTGTAATTCAGGGTATTGAAACTCAAAACCTGAGTCCGTAAGTTTTTGTGATGATACTCTGCTTCCTTCAGTAACAACTTTCGACATTTCTCCCAAAACTGTTTTTAGAAGAAAACCTGGAACACTTGGAAGGAAAACAGGCCGATTTAGAGATTTCCCAATCTTCTTAATCAAAACAGATTGGTTGACATGCTCTGGAGCAACCGCATTATATGGTCCGTTTAGATTCGTGTCTTCGATGGCTTTGAGGTAAATATTCGTCATATCATCAATATGAACCCAAGGCATCCATTGATTTCCCGAACCAACGGCTGCACCTAAACCAAACTTTGCTGGGGTTGCCAGCTTTGGTAAAGCCCCATCATCTTTCATGAATACAACTCCAGTTCTAATCCTAACCTCTCTATCTGCAACCGGTTTAAAAAGCTGAACTGCATCTTCCCACATTTGACATGTGGTTCCGAGAAAATCGCTAGCAGATGAATCAACTTCAGCAAATATTTTATCCGAAGTAAGACCACCATAGTATCCTACCGCAGAGGAAGATATGATGGCTTTAACTCGTTGATTTCTATTCTTAAGAAGTTGAGCCATCATTTGAAGGGGCTTGACTCTACTTTCCAGTATTTCTTGTTTCCGCTTTGGTGACCATGCTTTATCGGCAATTCCTGCACCTGCTAAATGAATAATATGCGTTACGCCTTGCAATGCATTCTCATCCATAGTTCCATTCTTCAAATCCCAAACAAAGCTTTCAACTGCAGGTATTTGCTTTTTGCTTCTACCAATAATTGAAACCTCATGACCTTTGAACAACAATCTTGGAATAAGGTGTTTTCCTATAGAACCAGAACCACCTGTTATTAGAATTTTTGCCATTTGTGTTATATAAAAAAGCGTCTCGTCCTCTCGGAACGAGACACTTTTATTATTTAGTTAACGCACAACTTGCATTTTAGTTGAAACAACTCCACTATCCGTAGTAAGGTTTACAAAATAGAACCCTGTTGCCATTTGGCTTGTAGGAATTTCAACTCTGTGATTTCCAGACGCCATTTGTCCAAGACTCTTAATCACAACACACTGTCCCATAGTGTTAATTACCTCAAGTTTGATGTTTGTCTCGTCTTGAAGATCGAAGAACATGGTTGAGTTATCGTTTGTCGGATTTGGAAAAAGAGAAGCGTTGTTGATTACCTCAACTTCGTTTACACCAGTTACGTTAGAAAGTGGAATCAAATCTCCGCCAGTTCCTAAAGAAACCCATAATCCAAACATTGGTCCTCCACTATTCGCAGTCGGGTTCAAGAATCCTGATGCAAGAACAGTTATTGCCGCGTCTTCTAGCATTAGCGTTTGTAATGGGGCATCAAAGCTTGCAACGTTTACTGCACCAGTTTCATCCTGAATAGTTAACTGATAATTAGAAGTGCCAAGCTCTAGATATCCATCAGCGCTGAATTCGCTATAAGAAATATCTTCTACAATAGTTGCCGATACTGCTCCTGATTCAAAAACATCCACCATAGGTGCGTCAGTTGAACCATGGTAAACCAATACATCAGTTTCACTCATTCCTTGGTTAGCTGCTTGTTCACGAGCTTCATCATAAATATGAAGACCGAAAGGTGCATCCATTGAGCTTGGCATATAACCAGAACCTGATACAATACCATTTGCAACTGCGATATATGTTGCACCAGAGGCTAAGAATGGAATTTCAATCGCTGGTAAAGCTCCTGCTAAACCCGCTCCATCAGGGGCTACTTCAATGGATAGTGGCATTCCTGCTGGTAGTGTAAGAAACCCAGTTGTAGTTCTGTAAGCGAAATCTGGGACTGCCTCCGTACCGTTTACAAATACGTCTACTACAGCTGCTGCTGCATCAGAAGAATTGTGAATAATCTCAATTCTTGCCTCTGGCGATGGTAGCTCTAATAATGGACCTGCAACACCTGAAGACACCCAAAGTCCGAATGCTGGACCATCACTATTAACGGATGGTTCTAAGAAACCAGATGCAAGAACAGTCAATGCCGCTCCATCAATTCCTAATCCAGCCAAGGGTGCATTAAATGCTGCAACAGCACCGCCACTTGAAGCAGCTTGCACCTGAAGTGTGTAATTATCAACACCAAGAGCTAAATACCCTTGAAATTCTGAGTAAGAAAGGTCATTCACGGCCTCTGACATTACAACGTTCAACTCATCTACATCAACCATTGGTGCGTCAGTTGCTCCGTGATGTACAAGAACATCGTTAGTTCCAGCACCACCAACTGCTGCTTCGCGAGCTCCAGAGTAGACATCAAGACCAAAAGGTGCCATTATAGAGTTTGGCATATATCCACTAGCTGAAACAATACCGTTTGCAATAGCTATGTATGTTTCATCTTCAATCAGATTAACTGCTGGCAGCGTGAACAGAATATCGCTAGGACCAGTACTTGTAGACAGAGCGATTCCGATGTTAAGGTCCACTCCTGCAGGAACATCAATGAACCCCGAAGTAGTGCGAAACGCGAAATTATCAATAAAAGGAGCTGCCCCTGCATTAACGTAAACGTCCACAACTGAGGCAATATCATCAGCCGCATTGTGAATGATTTCTAATCTAGCAGTTTGAGCCTGCGCAACACTTAGGGAAGAAAACCCAGCTATGATTGTGGCTAAAAATAGTTTTGATTTTTTCATGTAATAAAGTTTATCAGTTTTAAAGACAAACGTCACTACAGTCTATTTTGTTTAGGCTTTATCGCAAAAAACTAAACAATACTTATTAGAGTCAGTATAAATGATCATTTAGGCATTGAAAAAATCTACTACCGCTTCACCATCTATAGCGGCCGAAACGATGCCGCCAGCATAACCTCCGCCTTCACCGCAAGGATATAACCCTTTAATTTGGGGATGTTCTCCATTCTCATTTCTTGGAATTCTTACTGGTGATGAAGTGCGACTTTCAACTGCAACGGCAACTGCCTCATTGGTAACGTAGCCCCTCATCTTATTCCCAAAATCATTCAAACCAAACTTTAATCGCTGATGAATCGCTTTGGGTAACACGTCAGAGAGCTGTCTCGAAACCGTACCCGGTTGATAGGAATTGGTCGGTAAATCTGTACTGATTTTCCCTTCTACCAAATCGGCTAATCGTTGTGCTGGTGCTGTTTGAGTTCCACCACCCGCTTTGCAAACTGCTTGCTCTACATATTGCTGATACCGCAGCCCCGCTAACGGTCCAGCAGAAGCAAATTGCTTGTAATCTGACGGTTCTACAGGCACCACAATACCAGAATTAGCAAACGGATTATTTCGCTTGCTCGGACTCCAACCATTGGTTACAATTTCTCCTGTGGCGGTGGCGCAAGGAGCAATAATTCCTCCGGGACACATGCAAAAGGAATACACACCTCGCTCCTTTACCTGACTAACCAATGAATAGGCCGCTGGTGGAAGCGATTCGCAATCAACTCCATGATATTGAATCGAATTAATCATGTCCTGAGGATGCTCTACACGAACGCCCATTGCAAATTGCATGGCTTCAATCTCAATTCCCTTTTTGTGTAGTAATTCATAAATATCTCTGGCGGAGTGTCCAGTAGCCAAAATCAGCTTCTTGGTATCGAGTTTATCATCCTGATTTATCACAACGCCAACGATGTCATCTCCATCAAGACGAATATCAGTTAGCTTAGAATTGAATCGAACTTCTCCTCCACAAGCAATAATTTGCTCTCGAATTTCTGTGATAATCTGCGGTAGTTTATTCGTTCCTATGTGCGGGTGATTGTTTACTAGAATATCATCTTCGGCACCAAACTGAATGAACGTGCTGAGGATTCTATTTACGTCTCCACGCTTGGTAGAGCGGGTATATAATTTTCCATCAGAATAGGTTCCAGCACCGCCCTCTCCAAAGCAGTAATTACTCTCTGGATTAACGATGTGTTCTTTGTGAATGGCCGCTAAATCCCTCCTTCTATCACGTACGTTTTTCCCACGTTCTAGAATGATTGGCTTAATGCCTTTTTCGATTAATCGAAGGGCGGCAAACAAACCAGCAGGTCCAGCACCAACAATTACAACATGTTGCGCTTTGGAGACATCTTGGAATTCGCGCTTCTCAAACTTCGGATGATGTGGCTCTAGCTTTTCGCCTTCGGCATAAACTCTAACTCTAAGATTGAATTTGATGCTCCGATTACGTGCATCTATACTTCTTCTTAGCTCTTGGAATCCAGCCATTTCAAAAATCGGAATCCCAGCGGCATCAGCCACTTGTCGTCTAACGAGTTCTCTGTTGGCGTAATCTTGGGCAGAAACAATGAGGTTGATGTCTATCATAGATGGCGTAAAGAACGGGTTTAGTGAGATTCCTAAATGGATTATTGCAATTTGTTTCGCTGACGAAGGAAGCATCTCACACTCAGCGTACTTATACCCATCTTGCCTCAGGAAACAAATGCATTGGTAGGTTGAGTTGCGTTAAGGATTGCAGCGATATCCTTTTCTTTTGTTGCACTTAGGCTTCGAGAGTCTCAGCCACCGTCTGCAAAATAAAAGATTTAGCGGAAAGCCTTACCCCGCTGTGCTCCGACTTCGAGAATCTCAGCCATTGTTTCAAGCGGGGGAACGCCCAAAACATTCTACTCAAAGTATATCGAAAACAGGAACGTTTTCGACTTTAAGGATTGGAGGGAATTGGTGAACACGGTTTGGTCTTCAACAATCAAATTATTTAAGCCGAAGGCCATTTTCACCTCAGTAGAAAGCTTGAAATATTCGAGATAAAAATCAATACCAACTCCAATATCCCAAGTGTAATCTTCGCGTTTTAGCTTGAGGATTATCTCTTCAGATTCTACCTCTTCTTTAGTAGCCATATCGTACTGAAATTTTCCGCCAGCAATGAGATACACACGCCAATTGTTAATTCTGCGAGAACGAAATTTGAAGTACAAAGGCACCTCTAGGTAAACAGAATTAACGGTCTTTTCGTAGAGAACAGGAATACTATCTTGCTCAAACAGGGTGTATTCCATGGTTCTTCCCGCAAAAGAAATTCCCGGAATAAAACGCAGGTTAAAATGCTCCCCCAAGCGCATATCTGTAACAATTCCGAGGTTGAAGCCAAGCATGCCTTTGGGCTCTACAACAAACACGGAATCGAGCGATTGGATGTTGGCCACATTTTTAACCGCTAAATCAGAGTGATTTACCGCTAGCGAAAAGCCAAAATGGAACATTTGACGGTCGTACTTGGTAAGGTTTAGTTGCTTCTTTTCCTTGAATTTTAGCGGGAATTGAGCTTGAGCATTAGTGCTGGCAAACGCCATTACTAGGTACAACGCAATTGAACAAATGATATGTTTTCTGATGAATTGCAAATCAGGCTTTTACGCCAGTATATAAGCTGCAAATACCGAACGTAAGCGACTTGGAAGTGTTGCGTTGGAAGCCTGCGGCAGCCATAACTTTTTTGAAATCTTCTCCATCTGGGAAGGCATTTACCGACATAGGTAAATAGGTATAAGCGGAGTCGTCTTTCGACAGCATTTTACCCAACAATGGAAGGATATTATTGAAGTAAAACCCGAACAATTGCTTGACTGGGAATTTCTTGGGTGTAGATAATTCTAACACTACGAGTTTTCCGCCTGGACGTAAAACACGATGAATATCTGTTAGTCCCTTCTGAAGGTTTTCAAAATTTCTCACCCCGAAGGCAACGGTAGCAGCATCGTAAGTATTGTCTTGGAACGGAAGGTTTTCAGAATCACCTACTACCATTTCGATTTTATCTGAAAGGTTTTTCTTGGCAATTTTCACCTTTCCGAGGTCGAGCATTCCTACAGAAATATCTACTCCCGTAATCTTATCTGGCTTCAAACTCATTGCTTCCAGCGCAAAATCGCCTGTTCCTGTAGCCACATCTAGAATCGTTTTTGGCTGAATTTCCTTTAGCTGCGCGATGGCTTTCTTTCGCCAAATAATGTCGATTCCCATCGAAAGAGAACGATTTAGGAAATCGTACCGATGTGCAATATTGTCGAACATGGTCGCAATTTGCTTGGTCTTTGAACCTTCTTCGCTGTACGGCTTTACCGATTCAGCTTTATTTTCAATGGGTGAACTCACAGTTTTTTCTTTTGGTCTTAACCGTTGACTAGCGCAATTAGTTCGTTTATAGTAACCGATGATTGCTCGCCTGTCACCATATTCTTCATCCCAATCTTGCCGCTTTCAATCTCGTCCGAACCTATCATGGCCACAAACGGAATAGTGTTGTTGTGTGCGTAGGTCATCTGTTTTTTCATCTTGGCGTTATCAGGATAAAGCTCTGTGTTTATGCCTGCTTCGCGAAGTTGTTTTACCAACCCAAGACAATGGCTCGCTTCTTCCGTTCCAAAATTGACGAAGAACACTTGTGTGCTATCTGAAGTGAATTCCGGAAACAAATTGGCGGCTTCAATTACATCGTAAATGCGGTCTGCTCCAAAGGAAATTCCTACTCCAGAAACGTCTTTCATTCCAAAGATTCCTGTTAAATCGTCATAACGTCCGCCACCAGAAATACTGCTCGATAATGTTCCTTCAAGGTTGGAGCGCACTTCGAAAATAGCGCCTGTGTAGTAGTTCAACCCTCGCGCTAGCGTGAGGTCGAGTTCTAAGTCTGTTTTATCAGAAATGAGTTTTTGAGCGGTTTCTAAAACTTCAGAAACCTCTGCAATCCCCTTCTGTCCTGTTTCGTTTTCTCCGAGATAGGTTTTCAGGAATTCCAATTTTTCAGTTGTGTTTCCTTGAAAGCGCATCAACGGTAAAAGCTTCTCGGTAGAAGCTTCTGATATACCGCGTTCTTTCAGTTCATTTACAACCTTCTCCTCCCCTATCTTATCTAGCTTGTCGAGTGCAACAGTAATATCTACAAACGCATCTGGCGCACCGATTACCTCCGCAATAGCGGCCAATAGTTTTCTGTTGTTAATCTTAACGGTAACAGGAATATTCAGCTTTGAGAAAACCTCATCGGTTACCTGAACCATCTCCACTTCATTCAGCAATGAATTACTTCCGATTACATCAATATCACACTGGTAGAACTCGCGGTAACGCCCTTTCTGCGGACGGTCTGCTCGCCAAACTGGCTGAACTTGATATCGCTTGAACGGAAATGTGATTTCGTTTCTGTGTTGAACTACGTATCGTGCAAACGGAACAGTGAGATCGTAGCGAAGGGCTTTTTCAGACAGTTTCTCTGCCATTGCCTTTTTGTCGATAAGCTTGTTAAGCTCATCTTGCTTGAATACATCCTTTAACGGTAGGTCATAAACGTTTGGATTAATATCTAGCTGATCTGATAATTGTTGATGTTGATCTTTAGATGGTTTTAGCTTTCTTAATTCGTCAATCGTTAAATCCCCAAACTTCAAATTCTTGAGATAATCACCGGAATTCAAAATCTTAAAAATCAGTCGGTCTCCTTCATCGCCATACTTGCCCATCAAGGTTTCAGAATTCTCCATTGATGGTGTTTCAATAGGCTGATAACCGTACTTCTTGAAAACGCTTTTAATCGTATCAAAAATATAGTTCCGCCTCACCATTTCGGTAGGAGAAAAATCGCGGGTTCCCTTTGGGGTATTGAGTTTGATTTGAGCCATTAGGAATCAGCGTTTAGCCAACTAGTTTACGGTACTTAATTCGTTTCGGTCCTGAATCTCCCAATCGCTTTTTACGGCCCTCTTCGTAATCAGAATAACCTCCCTCGAAGTAATAAACCGTTGAATCGCCTTCAAACGCAAGGATGTGCGTACAAACTCTATCCAAGAACCACCTGTCGTGAGAGATAATTACCGCGCAACCTGCGAAGCTTTCCAAACCTTCTTCCAACGCTCGAAGTGTGTTTACATCAATATCGTTGGTCGGCTCATCCAGCAGCAATACATTCGCTTCTTGCTTCAATGTCATTGCCAAATGCAGACGGTTTCGTTCTCCGCCAGAAAGCATTTCTACTTTCTTGCCCTGATCTCCACCACCAAAGTTGAAACGAGAAACGTAAGCACGTGAGTTTAAACGTCTTCCGCCCAGTTCCATCTCTTCCAAACCATCGGTAATGGTTTCCCAAACGGTTTTGTTTGGATCAATATCTTGATGTTGCTGATCTACGTAAGCCACCTTCACCGTTTCTCCTACTTTGAATTCGCCTTTGTCTGGCTTCTCCAAATCCATAATCATTCTGAAAAGTGTGGTTTTACCTGCACCGTTTGGTCCAATAATCCCTACAATTCCGTTTGGTGGAAGACTGAAATTCAATCCTTCATAAAGTAGTTTCTCTCCGAAGGCTTTAGAAACATCAATGGAGTCAATCACATTCGTTCCTAAACGTGGTCCGTTTGGAATAAAAATCTCCAGCTTCTCATCTTTCTGCTTCGAGTCTTCGTTAAGAAGTTTATCATAAGCACTCAAACGCGCTTTGCTCTTGGCTTGCTTCGCTTTCGGACTCATTCTCACCCATTCCAGCTCTCGCTCCAACGTCTTTCTACGCTTGCTTTCAGATTTCTCTTCGGCCTTTAATTTTCGGCTTTTCTGGTCTAACCAACTGCTGTAGTTCCCTTCCCATGGAATTCCTTCGCCTCTATCCAATTCTAAAATCCATCCAGCAACATTATCCAAGAAATACCTATCGTGTGTAATACCGATAACTGTTCCCTTGTATTGCTGTAAATGTTGCTCCAACCAATCAATACTTTCAGCATCCAAGTGGTTGGTTGGCTCATCCAAAAGAAGAATGTCTGGTTCTTGAAGAAGCAGACGGCAAAGTGCTGTTCTACGTTTCTCACCACCAGAAAGTGTGCTCACCAATTGATCATCTGGCGGGCAACGCAATGCGTCCATAGCACGTTCTATTTTATAGTCGAGTTCCCATCCTCCTAACTGTTCAATCTGTTCAGAAAGTTTTCCTTGCTTTTCGAT
>JBLHEU010000111.1:0-10226 GCA_047614525.1 Bacteroidia bacterium
CAAGTTCAAAGGTCATATCTCCTCCTAAGGAATACCCACAAGCATATATTCTGTTCTGGTCTATTTGATAATTACTAGCAATCGTATCTATCAATGAACTAAAAAAGGGCACATCATCAAAAGTACCTGGGACTTTAGGAATCCAGTTAAAAGAGTTTCCGTCACTTGGGTCAGGACGTGCTTGGGGATAAACTAGAATAAAATCAGCAGTGTCGGCAATAGGTCTCATGTCGGAAGTTACTTGCCAAGCGGAATTTGTACCACCTCCTCCATGTAAATTAAATAGCAAAGGAAAATTCGTAGTTCCATCATAACTTGCTGGCACATAGATGCTATATTCTCTTGTTAAACCATCATGCTGTATGGTTTGGCTAATAAATGTTTGAGAGTACCCTGAGGTAATTAAGGCTGTTGTCGCCAGAATCGAGATAAGTATTTTTTTCATATTTAATTTTTATTATTAACCGCACGAAATCCGGTTTACCCTACTTTTTTATTGTGCATAACTAGGGAATAACCGCTATTGCTGTTAGCCCCATCATGTGATTAGTTATCTAATGGACTGACAATCAGCCCAATGTGTCGTTCGCTTACGTGCGTATAAATTTCTGTTGTTTTACTGCTGCTATGTCCGAGAAGGGTTTGTATGTATCTGAGTGCCGTCACGAAGCCACATGTTAATATACTTCGAGGTTTGATTTGATGTGTCTAGCATCACTTCAACCATTTTGTTCCCATTGGAATACCAGTATTCCCAAATACCAAAAGGCTTAGCCATTCGTGGAAAGCCCACAAAAGGTTCAGTGATACACCTTAATCCTTTTGCCTTAATCCGTCCGTTTTCGTAGTGCGCTGTCCATAGGTCTTCCTCATAGTGTTGCCCCAAACAGCAATTGTAGGCTAAAACAAAGAATACGGTTAAGTGGTAAAGCTTCATCGTTTTCTAAAATCAGTGTCACGTCCAGCGACTGCACTTTAAAATGTTTGCCAACAATTAGCTATAAGTCATTCAATCTCCTACAGCCAATTACCACCCTAAAGTTAACAAGGCTATCCCTTCTCGGTACAGTATGTTGAAAACTATTTAAACATCTACCAAGCACAAAACCGTGTGCCTTTAGCCCTGTGTAACATCATTTAGCATCAAAAAGACGTACAACGGTCTTTAAAATGCGTGCCTTAACATGTAAAGTGCGTACCGCAGGCTTTAGGGCGTGTACCTTTAAAGCAAAGGGACATCCTTTTAGAGAAAAGGGATGTCCCTTTATCATTAAGTAACATCCCTTTATGATATAAATGCGCCTTTCAGTTACTTCTTGCGCAATATTTACAATCTAACTACGCATTTAAATAGACCATAAGCCGCTGGTAGGCGGTAAACTTTCTCCACGTGTAATACGTGCAGCATAAAAATACCTGATAAGCGAATCGGTCTATCAACTTTTCTTCTACATTCGCAGCGCTTTAGGTTCTCAACCATCAATACTGATGTGAGAGATTAAAATGGGAATTCGGTGTAAGTCCGAAACTATTCCCGTAGCTGTAAGCTCGATTAAGACCTGTTATTCTCGGTCACTTTCAATTGAAGGGAAGGCCAACAGGTTCGAGTAAGTCAGAAGACCTGCCCAAAGCATCATGTTTCCATCGCCTTCGGGAGAAAGGTCGGAAGTAGGATGATTTGAATGAAAAATATAGGCTTGTGCCTTGTATTTATTGCAGTTAGTGCAATCTGTTTTGGACAGGTTAATGACTCTATTGTGTACCCTGAAGTGAGGGTTGAGTCTCAGCGTATTTCAGAAGCAATTGGAACCTCCGTTTCAGAAACAGACTCTCTTCTGTTTGCTATTCTTCAATCTCAAGGATTGACAAAGATTTTGCAGACCGAAAGTTTCATTTCAACACGGTCATACTCTCCTGGCGGAATTGCTAATTATTCGGTTCGCGGAAGCGGTTCTCAGCACACACAAGTTGTTTGGGATGGCATTCCTATTAACGACCCAATGCTCGGACAAACTGATTTGTCTACAGTCGCGCTTAATGGCATTTCAAGCATTCGAGTTCTTTACGGCTCTGCTGGCCTGGCCAACAATTCTGGAGGAATTGGAGGAACCATTGAATTACAATCTCTTCAGCCCAGAAAAAAGAATGGTTTTGATGCTAAGTTGAACCTATACGCTGGTTCATTTGGTGCGTATGGTGTAGGAGTTCAGCTGCGCGATAGATATAAATTCTTCTTCGGAACAACCACTGTAGAGTACCATACAGCTAAGAATAACTTCCCGTATCTCAATTTGGCCACATTGGTAGATAGGGAACGTGTTTTAGAGCATGCTCAAGTAGAACGAATCGGTTTTTCAAAGTCGGTTGGGGCTCAAATAAATACTAGAAACACGCTTACAGCAAGAGTGAACTACTCGCAAGTTGACCGAGAATTGTCACCAACTATGGTTACTACAAGCACCAAGGAAGAATTGTTTGACCGAGATATTTGGGCCTCGCTAAAATGGTCTCGACTTGGAAATCGTTCTAGTCTGAATGTTACTGCTTCATACATCTACGGCAAGCAAGAATATTCCGACAATAACGAATACACATTCAATCACCTTTATCAGGCTTCCAAGAACCTGATTCGGTACAAATTGTACTTGCCTTATAACCTACAGTTAGAAGTGGGTGGAGATGTTTTTGCAGAACACGCCAAATCTGATAGTGCCTTCAGAAACGATTCGCATTGGCGGCAATGGCAAGCGGTTTTTGCCTCCCTCAAGTATGTGCCAAAGAAATGGGTTGCAGCTCAGGTTCTAGTTCGAGAAGATGTGATTGATGGCAAGTTTAGTCCTTTACAAGGATTGGTTGGAGTAGAAGTGAAGCCAACCAATTGGTTTTTTGTGAAAGGGAATATTTCAAGGAATTTCCGTGCTCCAACACTGGATGATTTATACTGGAGGCCAGGAGGAAATGAAGACCTGAAAAGTGAAAGCGGATTCAGCTGGGAAGCTGGGCTAGGGTTCAAAACCAAAGGCAAGAAGTTCAAGTTCCGATTTGAGTCAACTTATTTCCAATCAGAAATAGACAATTGGATTATCTGGTTACCAGAGGGAAGTCTCTGGACTCCGCAGAACAAACGAGCCGTTTCCTCAAAAGGTGTTGAGTCTCAGTTGACCACTTCGGTAATGGTTGGAAAAGTGATGCTTCGTCTAAATGGAGCTTACACTTATGTTCAGTCTGAGGTTAGCGAAGGAAGTTCTCAGACAGATAATTCGGTTGGAAAGCAACTCATTTATGTACCCAAACATCAAGCTAAAGGGCAATTCTCTGTTCACTTAGGAAAACTCTTTTTGCTTTATGGACATGAGTTTACTGGCTTACGATATACCACTTCAGATAATCAATCTTCATTACCCGCATATCAGTTGAGCTGGGTTACAGTTGGCTACGAACATGTCATGAAGAAACATTCAATCGGGCTGAATATTTCAGTCGAAAACCTTTTCAATAAAGCGTATCAATCTATCGCTTGGCGACCAATGCCGGGGCGTTCATTTTTAATTAATCTAAACTATAAGTTCTCATGAAAAAAGTGTACCAATTAATCCTAGCTGTAACCACTATCGTGGTAATGAATGCCTGTAATCAAACCGAATCTTGTGACGATGTAAACTGTTTAAATGATGGGATCTGCATTGATGGAGATTGCGAGTGTCCAGATGGTTTTTCTGGCCCAAATTGTGAGATTAGCTCATTTGAGGAACGAAATGGTGTTTTTGTACTTAATGAAGGGAACTTTAATGGTGGAAATGCTTCGCTTTCGTTTTATAACAAGAACAGTGAAATGATGTCTAACGGAGTGTTCACATCCGTTAATTCAATTCCGTTGGGCGATGTTGCTCAGAGTATGGAAATTCGTGATGGAAAAGGCTACATCGTGGTTAATAATTCTGGAAAAGTAGAGGTGGTAAACTTATCCGATTTGAGTTCCGCTGGAACCATAACCGGACTTACATCTCCACGATACATCACTTTCGTTAGTAATACAAAGGCTTATGTTTCAGACCTGTTTTCAGGAACTGTTTCAATCTTCGACCCTCAAACACTTGCAGTTTCTGGTGGTGTAAGCATCTCAGGCCAAGTTGAGCAAATGGAATATGTTGGCGGAAACGTTATTGTTGCTGGTTCTGGAGCAAACATGGTTTATAAGCTTAACCCCGCTACAGATGCGTTAACTGATAGTGTTAATGTTGGTGTAGGACCATCTAATTTGGCCGTGGACATGAACGGTAAAGTTTGGGTTCTTACAAATGGAGGTTTCGGTACCGAGGTTCCAAAATTGGTTCGAATTAATCCATCAAATTTGTCAATTGAGTTAACGCTTGATTTTCCATCAACCAATAATTACCCTGGCAACCTAGAGATAGATGGAAGCGGCACTTCATTATTCTTTGTAGACGGACAGGTTTTTAAAATGAGTATTGCTGATGTCGCTTTGCCATCGGCACCATTTGCATCCGCATTCGCTTACAAATGTGGTGTTGATCCGATAGAAGGATTGGTATACATCTCAGATGCAGGCGATTTTAATTCAAACGGAAGCGTATATCGCTACCAAGCAGACGGAACACCTGTTGACACATTTGCAGTTGGGGTAATTCCTGCCGAGTACGCTTTTACCGAGTAAAGACGCAATGCTTGCGTTTCAATAATTCTACCAAGAGACGAATGAATGGTGAATAAGTCCTGTGTACCTGAGGTGCACAGGGCTTTTTTATCCCAAAATGGCCTTGTTATCCATAGCCCATTTTAGAAGAGCATTTTGCTCACCACTTAGCTCCAGCTTTTTACTGATGTTGGTTCTGTGATTACCAACCGTTTTCGGACTAATGAAAAGCATATCAGCAATTTCAGCAGTTGTCTTTTGCTTCGCGATAAGTTTTAAGATGTTGATTTCGTGGTCAGTAAGATTGGTTAGAATCTGACTTTTTGTCTGTTTTGCGGAAATAAGATATTGCGCCATACTCGCACTCACAAACGCTTTGCCTTCGGCTACAGAACGAATACAATCCAAGATTTCCTTTTCGCTACTTTCTTTCAGTAAGTAGCCTTTTATGCCCATTTCAATGGCATTGGTCAAAAAGCTTTCGTCCTTAAAAAGGGTAAGCAACACGACTTGACTTGACGACTCTTCTTTAATCAGTGCTTTGGCCACTTCCATGCCCGTCATTTCAGGCATCTCAATATCAAGGACAGCAACATCTGGTTTTAAAGCCTGAATCTGGTTTAACGCAGTCCTTCCGTTCGTAGCGCTTCCAACAAACTCCATATCGGCAGTTTGTTGGATTAAATCAGAGATTCCTTTACAGAGAATTGGGTGATCGTCAGCGTTGTAAACACGTATCGGCATGCCACAAAAATAGTGGCATTTGTTGAATTACGCTTTGTTTAAACGAGGAAATTTAATGCTGATGCGGGTTCCGTTGGGGTCGTTTTTGTCAAAACTGATGGTTCCGCCAATAGCCGAAATTCGCTCTTGCATGGTACGCATGCCAAGACTTTTACTGATAGCGGCCGCATCGGAATCAAACCCTTTTCCGTTATCCATAATGGCAACCAAAACGTTGTTTGATTCTATACTGATTTCAACTTTTGAAGCGGTTGCTTGAGCATGTTTTACAACGTTGCTAAGTGCTTCTTGTATGGTTCTAAAAAGATGAATTTCATCCTTGGAAGCAAGCGCACCATCAATGTTTTGAATCTCGCTGGTAACGAACAAATCAGTTGAATACGCAACCCTGTTAACTACGTCTTTCAGCGCGGCCGTTAGGCCAAACTGCCCTAATTGAAATGGGTGTAAATCACGCGAAATGCATCGTACTTCTTCGAGTGTTTCACTAATCATATCGCGGTTGGCTTGAGTCGCTTCGGTATTCGTTTCCATTTGCTTTTTAATAAGCAATAACGATTGACCAACACCATCGTGCAAGTCTCTAGAAATACGCTTCCTTTCTTCTTCCTGAGCCAAGATTAGTGCTTCAGTAAACGCTTTTTTATCATTCCGCTCTTTTTGAACCTGATTTAATTTGTAGCCAAAAAAGCCGCCAATTAGCAGGATTAAGGCTCCGCCAATAAAGTAGCTGCGCTGTTTTTCGGCCTTGGCCGCATTAACTTCTAGTAGGAAAACTTCGTTCTCACTTGCTAGAAGCATTCTTTCCTTTTCCGCTACTTCAAATTTCGTTTCAATTTCTGCAAAAGCGGCATTTCGCTCTACATCGGTTGTCTCTTCTACGTACTTGGTGTATGCCTCAAAGTGGAGTAGGGCTTTGTCATATAACCCAAGCTCTTTGTGGCAGAAATATAGGTTCTCATGAGCCAAAGCTTCTTTGCGCACAAAGCCATTTTCCTGGGCAAGCTTTAACCCTTCTTCCCCGTACTCTATAGCTTTAGCATAATTCTTCATGTACCTGTATGCCCCGGCCATGTTGTATTTACTTTGAATAACTGCATCTAGCGCACCAATTTCGTTAGCCAGTTGTTCTACCTGTTTGTTCAATTCAATCGCTTCAGAGTAAGCTTCGGTGTTGATTTTTAGAGCAACCATATTATTTAATGCGCCAAGCATATTGCCTTTATCGTCCATTCCTTGAGCTAAGTCATAAGACTTGGTGTAAGACGTCATAGTTTTTTCTACATAAACATTGCTGCTATCCTGAAAAGGTTTGGGGTCTAAAACAGTAGAGTCTGCTTTAAGCGCATAGTTTTCTGCAGATTGCATGTAAATGATGGCCTGATTGCCGGCTACATACATTCTCGCCTTATCATCATCCATTTTCTCTGCCAAATCCGCTGCTCTATCAACATACTCTTGAGCCTTGTTAAACCTCATCATGTTAAAGTTGATCCATGCAATGTTGAGCAGCGGTTGAAACATAGAACGGTCGTCACCGATATTCTTCCATATTTCAATGGCATTGAGAAAATATGTTTGTGCATTTTCGTATTCACCTCGGTTCACTTCTATATAACCGAGTTTGTTTTTTGAAGCAGCTAGCAAATCATTTGCGCCCAATTTTTCAGCCAGAGCTTCTGCTTCTTCGAGTACCTTTTGGCCCTCTTCCGTTTCGCCCCTGTCTATATATAACGCCCCTAAAGTGATAAGTGCATTAGCGTACCTCTCCTTTTTGTAAGATTCATAAGTTAACTCAACAAGCTTCTGCGAAAGTTGAATAGCCGTGTCTAAGTTTGAAGTGCCGTACTTTTTACACAAACCATCCAAGGAGTCAATCTCCGCTTCTGTTGAGGCTGTCAATTCCATCGCCCACTCAAAGTCTACTGTTTGAGCAATACACGTCTGTGTTAATGTGGTAAAGCAAATAAACAAGGAAATGAAAAATGTGCGCATGAGATGGGTTTTCCTTGAGTATGAGAAATAATTGGGTTAAAATAATTTAAAGTCAATCGGAAATATGAATGAACTGGCTCCTTTGTAGAACGTTCTTTGACTATTAGTGCTAGCAAACGTTCAATTGCATCACAATCTGAGCTTAATGATTTGGCAACTTTTATATCATCAACCTAAACGTTCAGAATTACCTTTCCTTCAGTACAATTTTCTCTCTTGTGATTAAGGTAAAAAGAATGGTTTTCATGGCGTTTTGCTTTATTGAATACTTCAAAATTACCTTTAGCAAATACAGACCGAAATAGGGTCTAGCAATCAAAAGACTAGGGACTAGACCCTAGTTAAGTACGAAATACGTTGATGACGGGAACCTAGCTTGGGTTGTCAAGACAAAATCGTTTCTCCAAACCATCTGGGTCTTTCAAACAAAGACGAATCCACTCGTTTTCCAATGCTTGTTTTTCTGAGGAAGAGAGCTGCCAGTTTGCTTCAGATCTTCGCATTCTTTCGGTAAGATGCTGCAAACAGATTGCCGCAGAAACTGAAATGTTCAGGCTTTCTGTAAATCCGTACATGGGAATATACATGTGTGCATCTGCCAATTCTAAAGCATTTGATGAAAGACCTAGTTTTTCGGTACCAAACATAAGCGCAACTGGTTTGTCTATTGGAAGGTTTTGTAGCGAAACGCTCTCGGTATGCGGGCTTGTGGCTACTACCGAATACCCTTTTTGTTTAAGCTGATTAATGCAAAAACTAGTGTTGTCATGGTCTTCTCTATACTGATGTAGATGAAGCCATTTGGTAGCACCCAGAACCACTTTTGGGTTCAATTCATAATGATTGGTGTTCTCAATAATATGAACATCTTGGATGCCAAAGCAATCTGCGGATCTTAGAACAGCACTCGTATTGTGTGCCAGAAAAATATCTTCTAGAACAACAGTAACGTGTCTAGTTCTCTCATGAAGTCTTGATTCAATAAGTTCTTGTTTGTTTTCGGTAACAAACGATTTCAAATATTCTAGTAGCTTGCTCAAGGTTAGGTTGGCATTCTGCCGTTTGATGCACCAGTTAGATTGCACAAATGATAAAGTAGTCGAGCTCCAACATTCGCATCCCAATCGGTTGGTGAAATTCCAACCTCACATAAATCAAAACCAATTATTGTTCTTCCAGAACTCACTAATTGCTTAATGAGGTAGACTGCTTGCTCGAAAGAAAGTCCGCCAGGAACAGGAGTTCCAGTATTTGGACACAAATCAGGGGAGAGGCCATCAACATCAAAACTGATATAAACTTTCTGAGGAAGTTCATTGATAATGTCTCGGCAAATCGTATCCCAATTAACTCCAGTAAACTGTTTCGACTTCAACTGCTCATCAAAAAATGCAACAACACGGTCGTTAGAGTTGAAAATAGTTTCCATTTCTTGTTCGCAAACATCTCTCAACCCAACCTGTACAAGCTTAGAAATGCATTCTTGCTTCAACGCATTGTGCATGATAGAAGCATGAGAATGTTCAAACCCTTCATATGTATCTCGTAAATCAGCATGCGCATCAATTTGCAAAATCCCGAAATCAGAATGCAAATCACCTAGGGCTTTTATCAAGCCTAAAGGGGTGCTATGGTCTCCGCCAAGAACTCCAACCAACTTGTCTTCAGATAGATAAGATTTGGCTTTGGTATAGACGTATTCAACCAGTTCATTACACTGACTATTAATCTCAGACTGCAGCTTAACCATGTCTAAATCATCAACCGATTTGCCCTTTTCTAGCTTGTCGATTACCTCATTTGCTTTTTTACGATAATGCTTGTTAAGGTCAGCCCATTCCATAGGAATCTCTCCCATTGCAATGCCCATTTTCCAAGCATCTTTATATTCTACATAGTACAAATCCAGTTGTTTAGATGCCCACATAATAGCTTCAGGTGCATTGCTTGTACCGTCTGTAAATGAAGCTGTTACGTCCCAAGGAATTGGTAATAATACCACCTCAGATTCCGAGGTTTCGAAAGGCAATCCAAACACTCCACCATCTTCTAATCCAACCCCGTTTGGGTCAAAACTTTCTATCTTTTCTTCTTTGGTCATGTCTCTGCAAAATAAGAAAGGCCCCGATTTCGGAGCCTTTCAAAGTATATCTATCCGCTGATTACTTTACTGCGTCAGCAAGCTCATTGCCAGGCTTAAACCTCACTACGTTTTTAGAATCAATCTTAATTTCCTCACCCGTTCTAGGGTTTCTACCTTTTCTGGCGGCTCTGTTAGAAACAGAGAAAGAGCCAAAACCAACTAAAGCAACACGTCCATCTTTGTTAGATAATTCTTCAGTTGCAGCGCCAATAAACGCATCTAAAGCTCTCTTGGAGTCTGCCTTAGAAAGACCAGCGTCAACAGCCATTTTATCAATCAATTCTGCCTTATTCATCTTAAAATATTTTGTGTCTCGTTTTGTTAGCGCATCAAATATATATGGCAAGATTAGCGGTGCAAGCATTAAAGATCAATTACCTGCTATTTGTTGATAAAACCGATTGATTGTTAATAAGTGAATCTCCGAAACCCGCACCAATAAAGCGTTACAGAACGATTCTGGCTTGATGGGCGCTCTCCGCCTGAGGCGGGTCGGGCTGTCCGCTAAATCTCCCATAAAAGAAGGGAGGATATTGCTTCCATTCCTAACGCTTGCTTCGTAAGAAGTCTAAGGACAAAGCTGCTAGATACACTTGCAATCATCTAAACTAAACCCAAGAAGAAAAGATTTGGAATCCATTCTCTTTTTTCCAGCCATTTGAAGCTCAGTAATTTGAAGCCAACCGTTAC
>JBLHEU010000112.1:0-10224 GCA_047614525.1 Bacteroidia bacterium
ATGTACTTGTACACGCTGCTGCGGTAGGTGCGGGTAATTTGTAGCTTATAATTGGTAGGCACTTTAAGCAGCAGGGTGTGCTGTTTCATAAGCTTTAACCAATAGTTGAGGTTAACAATATGGCTCTGGTTCATACGAACAAAATCAGGACTAATGCTACCCTCAAAACTCTTGAGGTGCTTGCCAACCGTGGTAATCCTAAAACCTTCTGGTTTTGTATGGTCAAAAATGTAAAAGCCTACCGAGGCTCCATTGCCTTTGAGCATGATAATATCAGACTTCTTTACCAGTTCTTTTCCGGCTTCGCTGCGTATAAGGTACCCTGTGTATTGTAACCCTTCCATGTTCCAATTGATAAGATTTCAATAACAAGGTAAGTATTTTCACTAACACATTATTAAAACACACCATACCAAGTGTTAGTAATTGACAAGTAGCACTAAAAACAAACACGGGTCCTACTTACACGGATATCTGAAAAATGGAACGCTTCTCTGATGAAGAAATCAGAAAGCACTACCCATTTGGCAAACTGCGAGAAAAACTAATCCAATACCTCTGGCCATCCATTGGTCTCCACGTATTTCTTAAGACTCTTAGGGCGGTATTTAGCATTGATATCCCACCGTGTTTTTACAGACTTATGAACTTGAGCCTTAATGTTCTTATAATTTAACGGACGGAAAAACTTCTTCTTTACTCTGTAAAACCCTACTCTAGAATGGTTTATGCTGGCCAATGGAGCCTCCTCGGCACTATCTTCTAAATAGTCTTCTACCGCCAACCCAGCAGCCGAAACTTCCTTTATCATCCAAGCAAGGCTGTTGTTAGAAAGAAGCCCTCCATCCTTATCAGGAACGGTACTTCCGCCTATGTCGCTGTGTGCCCCAGCAAACCAAACCTGCTTCATATCTACAGCAGTTTTAGAATCCCAAACAGTTGGTTTAAAATCTACCCGAAGCTCATCAATAGCCATGGCGTGCCTAGCGTAGGTTACGTTACTGCCAATTCGGTTATCGTAGAACTCATCTTTCTTCTCAAACATGCCCAAAAACGTGATTGGAATACCCA
This sequence comes from Bacteroidia bacterium, assembly GCA_047614525.1. GTDB lineage: Bacteria > Bacteroidota > Bacteroidia > UBA10329 > UBA10329 > UBA10329. The sequence goes on from JBLHEU010000112.1 coordinate 1,072, forward strand.
TGGCGCCTACCGTATCAAACACGCCAACACAATGAATCTGACGTGAAGGATGTGAATGTTCTGCTCTGAATTTGAGGGACTCCGAACCGTTTGGAGCGTACTTAGAATCAACCATTTTATAGTGGTTAAATGCCTGCTGTATCAGATTAGCATCTGGTCGCTTAATTATTCCAACATTATTTATCAGGCCACAAAGACAACGCACGGTGTACGCTCCTCTACTAAAACCAAAAAGGTAAATCTCATCTCCTGGTGAGTAATTCTGGACAATGTATCGGTAGTTGTCCATGATGTTTTTATGAAGGCCTTTTCCTGTAATGCCGCCACTTACCTGTTTGTAATAAGAACCTATGCCCCAATCGTAAAACACCTGCTGGCTTTTACCATCCTCACCAAACGGTTGAATAGCTCTCGCTAAACGCAACACGTTAGTTGGATAATCTTTTTCTGGGTCTACTTCAGGACGGTTCCATGTGCCATCGGCACAGACTACAATTCGTTTAGACATGGTTTTTGGTTTTACAGTTCAGGGCCAAAGTAGCAAAGTGCTTGTAGATTTTCAATAGCTGCTTGGTGCTAATTGCACACAAAACATTTAAAGAACCCTTGCGTTCCTTTTCCATGCGAATTCCAATCTTATTCCTGTTTGTATTTCTAACTGGCCAAACCATGGCAGAGGAAATAACATTTGAGATGAGCGTGTGGGGATTCAAATTTGGGCAGATGACGGTAACCAAAACTGTTGAAAACGACAGCACCGAAATCTATACTATGAATGCTTCGGGTAAAGTAAACTTTCTTTGGATGAAGAAGTCTGGGAGCACTAACTACAAGATTCGTTTTGTGAACGGACAAATGGTTTCTTCTAGCTACATCAGAACGGTAAATGGCGAAACAGATTACTGGAATGAAGTTGCTTTTGATGGCCAAAAGTATATCGTTGAATCAAACCAAGGTAACCGCGTGTTTACAGAGATTGCGGACTACAGCGTGCTCAAACTTTACTTCAACCCAACAACAGAACACAAGCGTATTTACTGCGAAGCAGAATCTGAATTCTCTACCCTCTCTCCTTCTAAGGATGATGGCTTTGAATTAAACTGCACAGATGGCAGCCGCACCAGCTATCACCTTAAAAATGGCTTGGTAAACAGCATAGAAATTCATGCAGCGTTGACTACCATTAAAATGAAACGGGTAGAGTAACAAACCTGCCAGTTAACTCAATTAGCTGGCCAGCTATTGGCTTCTACATGCTTCTTTAAACGCTTAGGGTATCATGCAATTCTCTAGCTAACATTCTGGCAAAAAAGTTAGGCTTTAAAGCTATCTGTCGTTCACCTATTCATCCATTAATGCATCCATTTTACCGATTCAAATTATACCCTCCTCGAAAAAAAACGTAACCCTTTTAGTATCAAATGAGTTAAAGAACGTCCAATCATGTTGCAAAACGCACATATCAAATTGAAAAGAAATAACGGCCTGTTCTCAGGGCTGTTCGCACCTTATGTAGGTGTAGTCACTAAAGCTTGATTATCATGAAAAGTAAAGTAGCAGCCGCAACAGTAATGTTGTCGATGGCCCTTACGGCTAACGCACAAATTACCAAGAACATTAAGTACGACTGGGGATGGTCCTATAAATTGGAGATGCCAGAAACGGGTCTTAAATGTGAGTTTCCAGAAAAGCCTACTTCTACTCCATTGGCTTATGGCTACATGACAGCAGCAGCTTATCAAGATGAGTTATATGTTGCTGCCAAGTTGGAAAATCCTTTTGCCTACGATATTGTGTGTAGAACCGAAGACTTTACCACCGAACTGAAAAGAGTCTATGGTTTTAAAGTTGAAAATGTGGTGTGGGATGCCATTGAAACAGAAAATGGCAATTTGACTGTTTCTGGAGATGCAAACGGAAGCTTTGCGCACTATCATATAGATGCTATTGCTACAGCAGATGTGCTCACCATTTTTATCTACGCCAGTAATGACGAGCTTTCTGTGCCTGGGCACTTTTTTGCTAGCTCCTACTCCGTTAATGACCTTCCGCAAGGAAACTTGAACTACATGGCTGAGGAAAAAACGAGAAAACGCGCTACCATTTTAGAATATGACAATGGCAGAAGCTTGGTTCGTTTAGAAGACTCTCCGGTTACTGTAGAATGGCCAGATATTCCAAGATTGGAGATTAGCCGTCACCAAGCTGAGTACAACTTAGATAAAAACGGAACGCATTATGCCACGCGTATTGTAGAGGTTGGTCCAACGGTGAGTTACGCCTACTTTAACACCTACATTGCTAAGGAACATCTACGCATTAGTAAAACGGCTAACGTAAAATTGACGAGTGATGAAACGGAAGTTTCTTACGAGCCAGGCATGCAGAATGAAGCTTTCTTTAGAAAGATGACCTACGCTACCGATAACGGAACAATGCAGGTTTACTATGTAGCGGCCGACAATCACATTTTTGTTCAAGAATTGAAAACTAATGAGATTTCAACTGCCGAAGCGCGCTTCCTAAACACATTTGAGCAATCGGTTAAAAACGAGTACGATACAAGAACGTTTGTGTCTAATTAAGACAACCTAGTAGGTCTCTATGTCTTAAATTGGAAATGTCTGGAAGGAAGTAGAAATACTTTATTCTGGACATTTTCTTTTTACCCCTTCTCCATTTTCCTGAGTGCCATAACCGCCAACCCAAAGGAAACAAACAGCATAATTGCTGAAGCAGCAAATGGCATTCCTGGGAAATAAAAAACGGCATCGTCTCCGCTAAATGCTTTGAATACCTGCGTATGAAACAACGGACCAAGAATAGCCGTGATGCTCATTAAGCTGGTAATTGCTCCTTGCAATTTCCCCTGTTCCCCGTCTGCAACCTGATTAGACAATAACCCTTGTAGGGTTGGTGTAGCCACTCCACCCAAAGAATACGGAATGATGAAAGCGTACATGTGCCAGGTTTCTGAAGATTGAGAAATGAGCGCCATTCCAACTGCCGCCATCAAATACCCGCCTACAATTACTTTTTCTGTTCCAAATTTGGTTGTAACCCAACCAACCAAAACCGCTTGTACCAGTGCAATCATAACGCCCACAAACGCTAGGCTAATTCCTATATCAATCTCGCTCCAGCCTAACTTTTCTATCGTAAAGAATGTCCAAGTAGATGGCATGGCTTGTCCGGCAAAAAATGCAAAGAAGAAGGCGGCAATAAACAATCCCATCGATTTATATTGAACCAAATTGGCCAAACTCACGCCCGGAATCATCTTCTTAAAATCAATTTCCCTACGTTTTTCTTTAGGTAGAGATTCTGGTAGAATGAATACGCCAAACAAGAAATTAAGCATGGCAAGTGCTGCTGAAGCGATAAATGGCGCTCTAAACCCCCAGTACTCGCCAAAAACGCCACCAATCATGGGGCCTAGGATAAATCCTAAGCCAAATGCCGCACCAACCAGCCCAAAATTCTTGGCTTTGTTCTCAGCCGTTGATATATCGGCTATGTAAGAATTGGCAACGGTGTAACTCGCCCCAGCTATACCAGCAATTATTCTTCCTACAAAAAGCCAAAATAAAGAGGGTGCAAACGCATGGAAAAGATAGTCTAGCGCTAACGCAAACAAGGAGAAAAGCAACAAAGGTCTCCGTCCAAAACGGTCACTTAATTCTCCTACAATTGGAGCAAAAAAGAACTGCATTCCTGAGAACGCTACCATCATTAATCCACCAATTGCCGCGGCTTCGTCAAGGCTAACTTCTGCTACGTTTCCAATTAATTCTGGAATAACAGGAATGATAATTCCTACACCAATCATATCTACCGTAACAGTGGTAAAAATGAAAGCTAAAGAAGCCTTGTAATGCTTCATTTACGGGAAAGTCTTCCCGGCTAGCTGCATGGCTTCTAAGAAGGCATTTCGGTCAATACCTGATTGAATGCTGTTGTTATCTAAGAAACTAAGCACGTTTTCTGTAGCCATATTTCCTGTCAAATCGTCTTTTGCCATAGGGCATCCACCCAATCCGTTAATGGCAGAATCAAACCGTCTGCAACCATTGTCCCAAGCAGCTTGCACTTTTTCGTTCCAAGTATCTGGTGTGGTATGTAAGTGTGCACCAATATGTAGGTTCGGAAATTCTTTACTGAGCAATCCGTAAACCTGAGAAATAGATTCTTTGGTTGATGAGCCGATAGTATCTGAAGGCATAAAGAGTTGAATATCTAAAGCCGATAATTTGTCTGTCCATTCTGCAACAATCTCAGCATCCCAAACCTCATTGTAAGGATTGCCAAATGCCATACTTAGATAAATGAGCATTTCCTTATCGTGCTTAACGCAGAGCTCTTTTATTGCTTTTACTCTATCCAACGCTTCTTCTCTCGAAGCATTTGTATTGCGTTTCTGAAAATCATCAGAAACAGAAAACGGGAATCCAAGAATATCAACTCTAGAATGGTTAACGGCATCTTTAGCTCCACGTTCGTTGGCTACAATCACACCCAGTTTAGTGGACGATTCATCAATTCGATTCAACACTTCAGCTGTGTCCTTCATTTGAGGAATAGCCTTTGGCGAAACAAAACTTCCGCAATCCAAGGTGTGAAAGCCACATTTCAGTAATGCATTGATGTAAGAAACCTTCTTATCAGTGTCTATAAATTCATGAATGCCTTGCATGGCATCACGAGGGCATTCAATCAATTGAAGTTCTTCGCTCATAGGTTCTAAACTACTTTAACAAGGCTTTGTTTATCTGCTTAATCAAAGCTGGGCCTTCGTAAATAAGTCCTGTGTAAATCTGGACTAAACTTGCGCCAGCTTCTAATTTTTCTAAAGCATCTTTAGCAGAATGAATTCCACCCACTCCTATTATTGGGAACGAACCATTGCTTTTTTGATGCAAATAACGAATTACCTCCGTGCTTCTTTCTCTTACGGGTTTTCCGCTCAATCCGCCAGCTTCAGCAAGTAACTTCTCATCAGAATTAAGCCCTTCTCTAGCTATAGTTGTATTGGTGGCAATTATGCCTTCAATCTTGGATTCAGCCACAATCTCTACGATATCATCCAACTGAGAGTCTGTCAAATCTGGCGCAATCTTAAGTAAAATTGGCTTTGGCGATTGAAGCTTAGCATTTTCCGCTTTCAAAGCATTCAGAATACGGAGAAGCGGCTCTTTGTCCTGTAATTCTCTAAGGCCAGGCGTATTCGGAGAGCTCACATTCACCACAAAATAATCCACTAAATCGTGTAACTGATGAAAGCATTCTAGGTAATCATCCAGCGCGTTTTCGTTGGGTGTTTCCTTGTTCTTCCCAATGTTGCCGCCAATAATAAAGCTGCGGTCTCGGCCTTCCAGTTGCTTTCTGGCAACTTCCAATCCGTGATTATTAAAACCCATGCGGTTAATGAGCCCTTCGTCCTTCGGTAATCGAAACATTCTAGGCTGCGGATTTCCTGGCTGTCCTTTAGGAGTGATTGTTCCAACCTCGATAAAACCAAAACCTAATGAGGCAAACTCTTTATAGAATGAAGCTTGCTTATCAAACCCAGCAGCAAGCCCAACCGGATTAGGAAATTTTATTCCGAACAACTCCCGTTCTAATCGCTTGTCTTTCACCACAAACAAGGCTTCTGTAATCCACTTTACCCCCGGAATTAGCATCAGAAACTTGAAAACATCGGTTACAATATAGTGCGCTTTTTCAGGCGCAAAAAGGAAGAAAATCGGCTTTAGAATGTGCTTGTACATCAGTGGCAAAGTTAGCAGAGCAAGGCTATCGTTAAACGACCAATTTCTTGTACAAACAGCACTAACAATATTGCCAAGGTTGCGGCACAAGAATGTAAATCACAAACCATGAAACCTGCAATATTCCTTCTTTTTCTACCCTTTGTATGTAGCGGCCTAACGGCCAATGCTCAATCTAATGGCTTGTACGTTTTCAAAAATGAACGCAAAGAACACTTACAAGCGGCAAGTAGTACCTCTTGACACTAGGTAATTGATAAGAGGTACTTGATAAGAGGTACTAGGTACTTACCCCTCTCAACATTTCCATGTGTGGAATCTCGTCTTCGAGGTATTCCTTGCCAGTAGGCTCAAATCCAAATTTCTGATAGAATTTCTCTAGGTAACTCTGGGCTGAAATTCGCACAAGCACCTTACCATATTTATCCTCAATTCTAGACAACGCTTGATTCATTAGCTCTACTCCTGCTCCTGTGCCACGTGCTTTCTTTGAACTTAAAATCCTACCAATTGAGACTTCCTCATAGCTAATACCTGGTTCAACTATTCTGGCATATGCCATAAGTTCATCACCATCAAAACCCATCAGGTGAAATGAATTACGGTCTTTTCCATCAGCATCTAAATAAAGACACTCTTGTTCAAGTACAAATACCTCTTGCCTAACGCAGAGAACTGTGTACATCTGCTCTGCAGTTAGCTCATTAAATCCTTTCCATTCCCAACGTAATTCCATCAGCTTATTTTAAATGCAACTTGAGCAACACGTTTAGCCGTTGCACCATCGCTCATTTGGTCGGTTAAAATAGATGTTTTCGTTTTTTCTGAATCAAAAACCTCTTTCATATTTTTGATAATTCCAGCTGGAACTCCGTACTCAAGAAATTGACTCATCAGTTTTTCACAAGAATAATTCTTCGCTTTTTCTATTAAGAATTGCTTCAGTTCTTCCCTATTCTCAATACGAACTTGGTTGTTACTGAATCTAGCGTCATTAGCTATTTCCGGCAATTCTAGAATAGCACATAAGTTTCTGAATTGCTTATCGGAACCAACCGCCAAAACCACATGCTTGCTATCAGCGGTGGTCAAAATCTCGCCATAAGGAGCAATGTTTGGATGCAACGAACCCATTCTTTGCGGAATGTGGCCATTCATCAACCAATTGGTTGCTTGATTGGACAATGAGCCGATAGCCGCATCTAAAAGTGACACGGAAACCTTGCTCCCTTTAGCTGTTCTTTCCTTTTTCAAAAGAGCCAGCATTAAACCAGCTTTAAGTTGATGCGCGGCCAGCACATCAATCAGCGCCACCGGAATCTTGGTGGGTTCACTATCTGGCTGGCCATTCATGAACATATAGCCAGATTCTGCTTGTAGCACTACATCATAAGCCGGACGTGCATCATCTTCTCCAAACCCAGAAATATGCCCGTAAATAACAGTTGGGTTGGTTCGCTTAATCGCTTCGTAATCTAGTCCGAATTGTTCTCCCTGATCCGTTCGGTAATTACTGATAATTACATCAGATTCGTATGCAAGTTGTCTTACTTGCTCAGCTCCTTCTTCTGTTTTTAAATCAACAAAAACGTGTTGTTTTCCCCAATTAACCGAAGCGAAATAGGCAGAATAATCAGCTTCAGGACTTTCATTTTCTTGCTTCCAATTACGAGTAACATCTCCTCCTACTTTGGGGTTTTCAATCTTGGTTACTTCTGCGCCAAGCTCCGCCAAAAACATTCCAACAGAAGGGCCAGCTAAAACGGAAGCTAGCTCTAGGACTTTTAATCCTTTCAAATCATTCATCGTGCTCTCGACCTTTTATGCCGTCAGAGCCTTTTACGTTTAACTCTAACTCAATCATCTCCTCTTGCTCTTCGGCAGATAACTCTCTATCGTACATAGAAGAAAGATTTGGCTGGCCTGCGTTTACCCAGCACGTATACCAGTAGCTACCAATAGTATGAATTGCGGCTCGCATTCTACGCTCCACCATCCCATTTAAGCGGTTATGATATTCTTCAGAATACTCTTGAGAATAGACTTTCATCAACGATTGACCACGGTTTTCCATGGCGTATTTCTGGTCGGATGGCCAATCTAAATTCAGCTGTCGCTCTATATCAAGCACACTGTCTTTTGCAGAATGACTAACCATCACAAAATCCCAAGCATAATTTAGCGGGTCATCAATGTATTCTGCTCTGCCAACTAAGAAGTCGTATTCGTCTGAAAACAGCTCTGGTAAGCGGCTTTCCCAGAAACCATGAATACCACGTTGGTCCGTCATTTTACCGTTGTAATTCTCAGTTGTATGCAACGGTACGTGCGCATCACCAATATAATGGCCCATATCTGACGAATACCTCAGTATTCTATCTAAGTCTTTGTCTGAGAACGCTTTGGTGAGCCTCATAACCATCACATCTATATGCCATGGAACTGTTCCATAGGCCTTTAATGTGTCCTCTGTGTATTTCTGAACGGCTTCATTCCAGTTTCGCGGAACCTCATCAAAAGCCGCCATGCCTTCACCATAATGGTCTATATCAATATAGTGCCGAGGCGCTTCATCCTTACCTACATATCTCCTCTTATCAGGATCAATGGCGTGTTCTGTGATGTAATTGAGATTACGCTTATAGAAACCAATCATCTCTGGCGGAAGCGTAAAAGCCGCCAATCGGTTAATACGCTTGTGTGCGTAAAAGCCCCAACAAAATAGATGATTCCCGCTCATTGGAATGAGCAAGATTAAAATGAGAATTGAGCGTATGATTGTTTGCTTCAGCATAGGAGGTGCAAAATACGCAATAGGGGTTTCTGCCCTACTCCAACAAAACCAATTTACCACCCCTTAAAATAGGAATCACATCTGTGGTGTCTCTCTGAAGGCAGTATTCTACGTCTCTCTCTAAATTGAGGTGACCCAAACGCTTCCTGTGTGAACAGCTTTCCAAGAAACTCATCAGGTTTTTACGGCCTGTTCTATAAACCAAACTGCTAGCATTGGCGCTATCGCAATCAGATTTAAACTTGCCGCTATTAAGAAGCAGATTGGTTAACGCGCCTGCAAAAAGGCTGTCTTCCATATTGAATCTATTTTTCCATCCCGCACAAAAAATGAGAACGTCTTTTCCTTGTGTTTCAATGTAATCTGATAACGCCTGTAAATTGAGAAATGAACCAATCAATACTGTATCAGAACTTTTCTCAGCAATGTTAATGGCGCGCGTTCCGTTAGTGGTTGTAAGTGCTATTTCTCTTCCATTAATCAATTCAGACTGATAGGAAAACGGGCTATTCCCAATCTCAAATCCTTCTACAACTTCTCCGTCTCGTTCACCTCCAGCCAAGAATCCTTTGTCTTTATACGCCTTGGCTT
>JBLHEU010000113.1:0-10124 GCA_047614525.1 Bacteroidia bacterium
CGATGGCGCTCAAAACGGCATCACCCAAAAATTCAAGCCGTTCATTGCTAATTAGCGTTCCATCAGGTAGTCTTTCTTCTGCCGAACGGTGAATTAGTGCTAGCCGATAAATTGAAATGTTTCTCGGAGCAAACCCAATAAGATTCCGTAGCGCGCTACTCAGTTTTTTATCTCTACTGAAGAAGCTGCGAAGAGAATGAAGCAATAGAAATTGATTTACTGAGCAAACTTTTTGACGATAACTGAAGCGTTATGTCCACCAAAACCAAAGGTGTTGCTTAAAGCAGCTTGAACCTCTCGCTTTTGCGCTTTATTGAAGGTAAAATTCAACCTAGGGTCAAACTGCGGATCGTCTGTTGTGTGATTAATAGTTGGGGGTACAATTCCGTGCTTAATAGACATGACGCATGCAATCGTTTCAATGGCTCCAGCAGCACCAAGCAAATGGCCTGTCATAGACTTCGTTGAACTGATGTTTAAATCAAAAGCATCATCTCCAAACACCTCTTTTATCGCTTTAGATTCTGCGATATCTCCTAGCGGTGTACTTGTACCGTGTACATTAATATAGTCTATTTCATTAGGCTGCATTCCGGCATCGCGCAGTGCGTTTCGCATTACGTTTATAGCACCTAATCCTTCTGGATGCGGGGCTGTGATATGATGCGCATCGGCACTCATTCCGCCACCAACAATCTCAGCGTAAATTTTAGCTCCGCGAGCCAAAGCGTGTTCAAGTTCTTCAACAATTAAACATCCTGCGCCTTCTCCTAAAACAAAACCATCTCGCTCTAAATCAAACGGGCGCGAAGCTGTTTCCGGAGAATCGTTTCTCTGAGACAATGCTTTCATGGCATTAAACCCACCAATTCCAGCTTGGTTAACTGCTGCCTCAGAACCGCCCGCAACAATAATGTCTGCTTGTCCTAATCGGATATAATTGAATGAATCAATCAACGAATTTGTTGATGATGCACAGGCTGAAACAGTCGCGAAATTTGGTCCGCGCAAGTTCCATTTCATAGAAATGTGACCCGCTGCGATATCGGCAATCATTTTAGGTATAAAAAAGGGGTTAAATCGAGGAGTGCCATCGCCCAAAGCGAATTCGGTACACTCATCATAAAACGTTTTTAATCCGCCAATTCCAGAACCCCAAATTACGCCAGCTCTATCATTATCTATAGCATCTTCGCTTAAACCAGAATCTGCCCAAGCTTCGGTTGCCGTAACTAATGCGTATTGTGCGTAAGGGTCGAGTTTTCGAGCTTCTTTTCGATCAAAATGATCCAACGGGTTGAAGTTTTTTACCTCGCAGGCAAACTGCGTTTTAAACTTCGATGCATCGAAATGTGTAATAGGCGCAGCTCCACTTTTTCCAGCAATAAGGCTTGCCCAATACTCATCTAGCGTATTGCCCAAGGGAGTTAAAGCTCCCATGCCTGTTATTACTGCTCGTTTTAGCTCCATTTTAAACTTAAATACCCGCACCCATCTCCGCCATAGGCGAATGTAGGAAGCGGGTAATTGTTATTCCTCTTTAAAGGAGGAATCTTACTTAGCGTTTTCTTCGATGTACTTAACCGCTGCTCCAACAGTTCCGATATTCTCGGCCTGATCGTCAGGAATAGCGATGTTGAATTCCTTTTCGAATTCCATAATCAGTTCAACCGTGTCCAAAGAATCTGCTCCCAGATCATTTGTGAAGCTTGCTTCTGGCGTTACTTCGTTCTCATCAACACCCAATTTATCAACGATTATAGCTTTTACTCTTGATGCAATATCAGACATAGTTATCTGCTTTTGATAGGTTTTTGTTTCGCTGCAAACTTAAACAAAATTCAATTCTGCAAGCTTTTGTTATGCGTGCCGACAAACCTTCACTGCGCGTTGGGACAATGCAGCTATTTTTCACTTCAAATCAGAAAACTGGTTAACAATAATTATGAGCGAGCAGGCGATTCTCGAACAAATAGCTTTGTCATTTGGTTAAGTTTGCCGCGGATATAAGCAAATCAAGATGCATTTAGGAAAGAGACTGGTTGTTTTAGTCATACTGTTATGTGGTTGGATATCGAGCTCTGCTCAAGACCAGGAAGCATGGTCATTAGAGCGCTGCATTAGCCATGCCATTGACAACAACATTCAAATTAAGCAGTCTGCTTTACAAAAAGAGTCTGCTAGGTTAGATAAAAATCAATCTCTGGCGCAGCTTTTTCCAAGCCTTAATGCAAGCACGAGTTTCAACACAAATTTTGGTAGAAACATTGATTTAGCGACAAACAATTATATCAATGAGCAAACCAACTCAAACAGTTTTTACGTTGGGTCAAGTATTCCTCTGTTTAACGGCTTCAGATTACTCAATGGTTTTAAGCAATCGCAGATTGACTTGTTGGCGGCTGAGCACGATTTGCAAGGGCTGACCAACGATATTGTGATGAACATTGCCACCGCATTTATGCAGGTAATGTTTAATGAGGAGCTGCTTTTAGTAGCACAGGAACAGTTAGATGTTACGGCTGAGCAGCTTACCAGAACACAGAAATTGGTTGATGCAGGTTCTCTTCCTGCAGGAAATGTTTTTGATGTTGAAGCACAGTTTGCAACTAACGAATTACAAGTAATAAATATGGAAAATGCATTAAGCGCATCAGTACTCACGCTTAAGCAAATGCTGAATTTGAATACTTCTGAAACTTTCAGAATTGAAAGACCTTCAATTGTTGTTCCAATAGATCAATTAGGAAGTAAAACCGTTGGCACCGTTTACGACCATGCGCTTCAAAACTGGCCTAAAATCAAGTCGAGAGAAAGTAATTTAGAGAGCGCTAGAAAAGGAGAAAAAATAGCCTTCGCATCTTACACGCCAACACTTAGCGGTAGCGTATCTGTGTCTACACGTTACTCTAGCGCGGCCTTTTTAGGAGACCCCGACCCTTACAGTACCCAGCTAGATCAAAATCTTGGGGAAAGTATTGGGCTGAGCCTGAATATTCCAATTTTCAACGCATTACAAAGCCGTACTACAGTCAAAAAATCTCATCTGAATAGAATTAACGCTGAGCTTTTACTTCAGGACGAAAAGAACCAATTATACGCTACGGTACAGCAAGCTTACAACGATGCTCAAGCAGCCAAAAGACAATTTGACGCCAGCGACAAGAGCGTTACCGCAACCCAAAGAGCGTTTGAATATGCGGAGCAGCGCTACGAGGTGGGCATGATGAACTCACTCGAGTTTAGTACCGCTTCTAATAATCTAGCGCGATCAAAGTCTGAGCTGCTTCGCTCTAAATTCGATTACATTTTCAAAATGAAGGTGTTGGATTTCTACCAAGGGAAACCAATTACCTTTGACCAAACCAAATGAAAAACAACAGAATTTTATTACTGCTAGCAGCCATTGTAATCGTGTTGCTGGTAGCCGTATTTGTGGGTAAACAAAAAGGGCTTATTGGCGGGAAAACGGCTTTAAAAGTAGCAGCTGAAAACGTTTCCATTCGCAACATAGTTGAGACGGTTTCAGCAAGCGGAAAAATTCAATCAGAATCTGAAGTAATAATTAGCCCGGATGTGGCTGGTGAGATTATGGAACTTCCTGTTAAGGAAGGCGATAGGGTTGAAAAAGGTCAGCTTCTTGTAAAAATTGACCCAGATATTCAGCAATCAAACGTAGAACGGTTAGAGGCCGGCTTAAATACGAGTAAGGCAAATCTTGCAAATGCGCAGTCTAGAAAAGCTCAATCAGATGCACGTCTCACCAACTCAACTGCCAATTTTGAAAGGGTTAAAAAGCTTTATGAAGACAAGGTTATAGCGCAGTCTGAATACGATGCAACTACTAGTGAGTTTGAAGTGGCGAAGAGTGATGTTGAAGCAGCTAAGCAGAGCGTTCGGGCAAGTAAATACAGTGTAAAAAGTGCAGAGGCGGGTTTAAAAGAAGCCCAGAAAAATCTCACCAGAACGGAGATTTATTCCCCGGTAACAGGAACTATTTCTAAGTTGAATTATGAGAAAGGAGAACGTGTTGTAGGGACATCACAAATGCAAGGTTCTGAGATTATGAAAATTGCCGATCTCAACGAAATGGAAGTGTTAGTTGAAGTAAATGAAAATGACATTATCCGTGTTGGATTAGGCGACACGTGTGATATTGAAGTTGATGCATATCTCGGTGAAGACTTTAAGGGAATTGTGACCAACATTGCCAATTCTGCCATGTCTTCAGGAATGGGAACCGACCAGATTACCAACTTTGAGGTTAAGGTTCGTGTGTTGCGGAATTCTTACGAGGGTCTGGCAAACGAGAAACAACCAGATCAATCTCCATTCCGACCTGGGATGAGCGCTACTGTTGATATTAGAACCAAGCAGGTAAACGATGTATTGGTTGTTCCAATTCAGGCGGTAACTACTAGAAGCGAAGCCGAATTGTCTGAGTATGCTGAAGAGAATAAACCACGAAGAAGTAGAGGTGAAAAATCGAAAGGTTCAGAAGGGGCGGAAGAAGAAGCTGAAGACATTAAGACAGCTTCTGGAGAGCCCGTAGAAATTGTTTTTGTAGTTGCGGATGGAAAAGCAGTTGCGGTTAAGGTCGAGACTGGCATTCAAGACAACGAATATATTGAGGTTAAAACTGGCTTAGATGATTCCCAGCAGGTTGTAACCGCTCCTTACAGGGCTATTTCAAAGAAGCTAAAACCTGGTGATCAAATTGAAATAGTCACCAAGGAAGATCTCTATAGTTCTAGCGAGGATTCAGAAGATTCTGAATAGCTCGATTGCAGCATTTTGGCCACAATTCTACATATTGAAAGTGCCACTTTAACTTGCTCTATTTCGGTTGCTAAAGACGGTAATTTACTTTCCATCAAAGAAAGCCACGGCAAATCTTACGTGCACTCCGAGAAGTTGGTTGTTTACATTGACCAAGCGCTCCACGAAGCTGACTTAAAACCCACAGGTTTAGATGCAATTTGTGTTACCAAAGGACCAGGTTCTTATACTGGTTTACGCATTGGCGTTTCTGCAGCAAAAGGCATGTGTTATGGGTTAAATATTCCACTCCTTTCTGTTGGTTCTTTAGAGTCTATGGCGCATTGGGCTAAGGTCAATTTTGAAGATGAAATGATTGATGCTACAGTCATTTGTCCGATGATTGATGCCCGTAGAATGGAGGTTTACATGCAACTCTTTGATGCCGGCTTAAACGCTTTGAAACCTGTAGTTGCAGAAATTATTGACGAACAAAGTTTTGCCTCAGAATTAGAGAAAGGCAAAGTGATTTTCTTTGGTGATGGCGCTCAAAAGTGTTCTGACGTTATCACCCATCCAAACGCAGTCTTTCTAGCTGATTTTAAGTCCAGCTCCCAAGGGATGATGCAACTTGCAGAAGCTAAATTAGCTGCAAATCAAACAGAAGACGTGGCTTATTTCGAACCGTACTATCTGAAAGATTTTGTAGCTGGAAAACCTAAGAAGTTGTTTTGATGAGGGTTGTTTTTTTGCTACTCATCAGCCTTACAATTACTTCGTGTAGCGTAGACCCATTTCCATACAACTTAGAACAAATTAACGTTCCAGAATCAGGCGTAAAATCTATGGTAATTGGCGATTGGGGCAGAAAAGGACACGTGAACCTTAAAGCCAATGCGTTTATGATGAACGAGGTGGCGTGTCGAGTTTCAATTAACTTCATCTTAACCACTGGCGATAATTTCTATTCCAATGGAGTAAACAACACCGATGATTCGCATTGGAACCGTTCATTTGAGAACATCTTTACTGGAGAATGCCTGACTCTTATTCCTTGGTTTCCGTCTTTAGGAAATCATGATGTGAGAGGAAATACGGATGCTCAAATTGCGTATTCGAACGAAAGTACACGCTGGAATATGCCAGCCACTTACTATGATTATTGGGTTGAAGAAGATTCGGTTTCGGTTCATTTTATTGCCGTAGATACAAGCCCTTTTGTAGACTCTTACCATGATGACCCAAGCAACAGCCAAATGGATTTTCACGTATCAAATGCAGACACCACGCGTCAATTAGCTTGGTTAGATTCTGTGCTCGGTTCTGGCACTCCAGATTGGACCGTGGTTTACGGCCATCACCCTGTTTACGCGGCCGAAGGAAGACATGGAGAAACGGAAGAGTTGATTGAGAAATTCGTTCCCATATTCGACCATCATCAGTTAGATGTTTATTTCTGTGGTCACAACCATTCACTGGAGCTCATCAAAACAGATACAAAAACGTTGTACGTTACATCTGGCGGTGGTTCAAATCCTCAAAGCAGAATAGAGAATAAACCGTACAATTTATTTGGCGTGGCAGACGCGGGTTTTGTTCTTTCTAGCTTCGCGAAAGACAGTTTACAACTCGACTTTATCAGTAAAAGAGGCGAGGTTTTATACAGGTACGTTAATCCTCAAACTCCCTAAAGTGGGGATGGTCGGCAATGGCCAACATTTGATTGTCGCCATGGTCATTTCCGTAAGCAAATACTTCTGAATAATCCTCTAAGTTGAGATGTTGCTTAATACGATTCACCTTCTCTTTACCTCGGCAGTTTGGCTTTGATAATTCGCCTGTGTAAACGCCATTTTTAAGTTCCAGTTCGGTGCAAAGGATTTCCAAATCCATTTGCTTTGTCCAATCCTCAAGCCATTCGCCACAGCTTGCAGTAACCACAATTATTCGGTGGCCTTGCTCTTTATGCCACTTAATTTTTTCAAGCGCTTTAGGGAATAAGATATTTGGAATTATTTCAGCTGTAAACCGTTTACGAGCATCAATCATTCGTTCTTCTGTCCAGCTTTTGTAAAATGAACGAAGTGCTTTAACCTTGGTGTAGTGGCTCTTTACCAAGCCTATTTTCCAACCGAAAAAAGTGAGAAAACCCATCGCCATTCGTATTACGAAGACAGGCGTACCGTGCGTGAATTTCATAAAAGCAACAAAGCTGTCTTTGTTGGAAATAGTTCCGTCAAAATCGAAAAGTGCAAGTGCTCCTTTATTGGTCATTACAAACTCGTTTTATTAAAAATAAACTCAGGAATATTTCGGATAATGAGCATAATCCAACGCCAGATCCAAACCACATAAACCGTGTTTTTCTTCGATTTATATCCGTGATAAACTGCTTTTGCAACTTGCTCTGGCGAAGCCGTTACAACTCCGGGAGTTGGCATATGCGCCTTCATTTTGGTATCAACATAACCGGGTTTTACGGTTACTACATGAACCCCTTTATCTGCGAAGTAATTACGCAAGCCGTCTAAGTAGGCAGTTACGCCAGCCTTAGCGCTACCATAAACATAGTTGGAGCCTCTTCCGCGCTCGCCCGCAACCGAAGAAATTCCGATTATCGTACCTGAGCCTCTTTCGGCCATTGCTTTGCTCAAATGCCCTAGAATAGAAACAACACCAGAGTAATTAACCAACGTGCTATCCAATGCAAGTTGAGGGTCTTGAAAACCTTCGTCTCCTTCGACCAAAACACCAAATGCAGTTACAACCACATCTGGCAATGTTTTGAGGTTTTTTACGAATGATTCATGCGAGTTAAAATCAACGGCGTCAAAGACAATTTCAGAATCATCTTTCGGCTTTCGGACAGCCAACATCAAGTCAAAATCTTCGGCTTTGAAAACTTGCGCTATTGACTTAGCCATATCGCTATTGGCACCAAGAATAAGTATACTTTTTCCGCTCATGTAATTCCTAATCTATCGGATTGTAAAGAACGGAATTTGCTGTTGGGATTAACTTCGGATAACAGCTCTTTGAATTGATTTAGTTTAGGATAACTCGCTTCAAAAAAGGCCTTTTTCATTCGGGAATCTTTGGCCAAATAAGAGCGACCATCCATGTCCATTATCATGTCATCTAGGCGGTCCATCAACGCTAAAGACTTCTTATTTATAGGGAAATCTAAAGCCAATTGTAGCCCACGTTTTGGGAACGAAAGCCAGCCTTCGTTTTGCTCTCCGAATAACTTTAAAACAGCTAAAAATGAACTCTCTCCAGACTTCACAATCTCCTCTATTATCTGATGCATTCCTTCTTTTGCTCCTTCCATTGGAATAACAAATTGGTACTGTGCAAAACCATTTGAACCGTATAATCGATTCCAATTATTGGCAATATCTAGCGGATAGAAATAGGGCTCGAAACCAACTATTGCGGTGCTGTCTTTGGCTCGAACCTTTCCGTAATAGAGCGCATTGAAGGCTTTAACGGTCCATTTATTCAATGTCCAATTTGGGAGATTAAAAGGAAGTCCAACAATCGGGTTTGGCGTTTTATAGCCACTTAAATCATTATCAGCAACTTGGGCTTTGCTAGCGTGTTCCCCAAGATAAAGTAGAGATCTCCCGAGGTTTTTACCCGATGTGCCGCAGTCAATCCAAGCAACGGAATACATATAGTTTTCATGCTCAATAAGATTGGAAATTACCTCATCCAAATTATCGCATTTGATGGTGCGATTAACAATCTTGGAAGTCTCAATTGGCTTGAGTTGGAACGAAGCTTCCAAGATGAATCCTGTCAGTCCCATTCCGCCACAAGTAGCCCAAAATAAATCTGTGTTTTCTTCCCGATTACAGGTTTTTATCGAGCCATCAGCCAAAAGAAGTTTTAGCCAAATAACGTGCTGAGAAAAGCATCCATCAACATGATGGTTCTTACCATGAATATCAGCGGCAATTGCACCACCAATGGTTATGAATTTAGTGCCAGGAGTTACTGGAAGAAAATAGCCTTTGGGCACAATTTCATCCAAAATTACGCTTAGCATCTTACCAGATTGGCACGTAAAAATGCCAGATTCAGAATCAAAACTTAAGGTGTTATTTAGGTTGGAGGATTCCAAAATTGAAGCACTCAACGAAGAGTCTCCATAGCTTCTTCCTGCTCCTCTCGGAATGTAGGTTTCTAACTCCTTCTGAAGAGATTTAATTTGCTCAGCAGAGATTGGTCTTTTAACCTCAGCCTTAATCTTTGGGAAATTACCCCAACCACTTATGTTGGTTTTGCTCAAAGTTTAAACGTAAAGGAGATAACCGAATGTGAGCAGCCAAGCCAGCACCACAAACCGAATTGGGTTGTCTTTTAGTAGGATAAGAGTTGGGCTGCCGGTGTTCTCATAAACCAAAGCCAATTGTAAATATCTCAGCACTCCTAGTAACACGAACAGAGAGGTAACATACACGTACTTACTTCCCACTCTTTCAATCACTTCTGGGGAAAGTGTATACATGATGTAAGCCACAATTGTCACGGCACTCAATAAAACAGACACCACATTTACAAACTCCATATTGTAACCCTCCACGGCTTTTCGTACTTGTCGGCCTTCATTTTTGAGGATTAATAAATCATCTCTACGCTTCCCTAAAGCGAGTAACATGGCTAGTAAAAATGCCATAATGTACATCCAACTCGAAATTGGAACTTCAGCAATTACACCTCCACAAAACAGTCTGATTAAGAACCCAAGTGAGATTATTGTAATGTCGATAAGGGCAAATTTCTTTAGCCAAGTGGTGTAGAACAGGTTTTGAACCAAGTAAAAAACACAAGCGGCAAAGAACATTTGATTGATAAAAAATGCTCCGCTTAATGATGCTACTAATAATACACCAGCGAGCGCGTAACCCGCGCCTACCTTAATCTTGCCTGCTGCAATTGGACGCTCTTTTTTCTCCTTATGTAGTCTATCAGAAGGAGCATCAATTATGTCATTAAAAATGTAAACGGCAGATGCGGCCATCGAGAAGCAAACAAACCCTAAAGCCAATGGTATTATTGATTCTTGATTGAGGGTCTGCCCGAAAAAAGCAGGCAGAAAAATGAATAGGTTTTTAACCCATTGATGAACCCGAATAAGCTTTATTACATCGGAAAAATTCACTCCCCTATCACTTTAAACTTTACAAATTCTGAGTTCTGCTCAGGCATTCCAAGGTCAAAATCAAATCCAAATCGAATGAGATAATCCCCCGACACAGGTGGAGATTTAAAAGCGAAAGATACAGGTTTGGATTCTCCACTTCTTAGTACTCCAATACAATCTGGGCAAGCCACAAATTGCGCGGGATGGTATTGCCCCT
>JBLHEU010000114.1:0-10086 GCA_047614525.1 Bacteroidia bacterium
TCTGCCCGATCACGAGTTGGTTCATATCCAAATTAAGAGGCAGTTTCGGATTGTTGTTATTGTTTGCAATCGCAAAGGTTGAATTGCCTTTATATCTAATGGCAACACTATCTGCAAGTTCTCCATTGCTTAGAGTAAGGGTTGCTGGTAATCGTTGACCCGTCTGATTTTCCCATCCATCAACCAAAATTTGATGAAAATTAGGGTCATAAAAATCAATGTCGATGGTGCGTAGTGAGTCCATATCAAATAGACCACCTGGTGCATCGTACAGCTCTTGCGGATTATACAACACTTGGCCGAAGACAAACTTTGTGGAGATGAAAAGAAAAGCAAGAATATATCTCATGGAGCTAAACACGAATTAAAGGTAGAAACACGAAGCTAAGTTAATAAGCGGCTGATGGATAAAACCACTTAACCAAGAAGGTAAAACTGAAAATAAAGCCAAATAGCCACTGTTAGAATCAACACAATAAGAGAAGTGAATTTTTGTTGCCTTTCGCTTTGGTTTAACACCAAAAGAATAGAGAGAACAACCCCTATAAATGAACCTGCAAACCCCATCATCACAACGGCTGTAACGCCAGCCAGCCCGTCTTTCATGGAAACCAGATACTGCTGAGCAAAAATTCCTCCTAGTAAAAAACCCAATAACATCATTGACAAAAAGAGAAAAAACCCAATTATAAACTTCTTCATAAATAATAATTAATGACTGTCCGCTTTCATACCCAAAACCAGTAGAATAAGGTCATGGTGTGCGCCTAAGGCGTATCGGAATCTGCAATCATATAGCAGTAGACCCAGCCTCAATCGGACAGGGTAACGTACCTGACAATAGTTTAGGTAAACAAACGGATAATGATTTAACAGCTCTAAGAATAGACTTAATTTCAAAACTAAGCTCAACTTTGCTTGGACCTTTGTTTATTTTATTCCAGATTAAGTTTTTCTTCTAATTCATCGGCCATAAGACGATGACTGATAACCAATTTTTGCTTGTCCATTTTCTCATAAACCCTTGCAAGTATTTTATGCCCGTTAATTATTGCAACCAGATAGTTTATCTCACGCCCTAGTTCCATAGACGTACGAATACATTCAATGGCATCTTGAAGCCTTCCTTGCATCAACAATAGTTCTCCGAGGTTAGACTTTATCACAGTTTCAGCCTTTAAATCGCCTAAGTCAACCACTAGGTCTAGCGACATGAGCAAAATTTCCTCGCACTTAGAAAACTCATTTTGCTTTAATGCTACTGCAGCCATTCCGTTGTACATTCCTGCAAGTATCAACGAATCGTGCCTTTCTGCATCATAAATAGTACTCACCAAATCAAAACAGCGTTCAGCAGAATCGAGTTCATTCACTCGCATGTGCATCATTCCAAGCTCAACATAAGCTTTGAGATAACGATCTTTATCCTCAACCTTACTTGCGAACAAAATGGAGTTATTGATGGAATTAAAAGCAGCTTCAACCTCATCTATATGAAACTGAATATGCCCCATGCTGTAGCAGCATCTGGCTCGCATCAGATTATCGTCTAGCTTGTTAAAAATCAGCTCGGCAGCAACGTAATTTCCCATGGCGTTAGGGTAATCAGCTGCGTTCCTGTAAACGTTGGCGAGAAAAAAATACGCCATACCTGTTGACTTACTATCCACAGATTTCTTGGCAAGCATTACAGCCCGCTGGCCAACTCCTATAGGATCATCAATATGCCATTTATTTCGATGTTCAAGTCGCTCTAATAATTCTTGAAGCTCCGTGCTTTCAGTTCCATCCAATGTGTTCAGTTTATGTTGGGTAATCTTGTTTCCTGGTATGGCTAAAGTTATTGAATTCGGGCACATTATCAAAAAAACCAGCAAAAGTGCTTAAGTAAATTGTGTAATTACTAGGTAAACTGATGTTAAATCAGGAAGCCGACAGTAACAACGAAAAAATGTTTCCTAATTTGAGCCAAGATGATTGACCAATATCTCGAGATTAGAAAGCGATCTGAGCAAATCTGCGCTCCGCTAGAGCCTGAGGATTATAATGCACAGGTGGCCTTATACGCCAGTCCAGCATCGTGGCAGTTAGGCCATACCACATGGTTTTTTGAAGAGTTTATCCTAAGTAAATATGTAGATGGGTACAAACGCTTCCGAGAAGACTGTGCATTCGTATTCAATAGCTATTACAATAATATTGGAGGTAGAACGGTGCGAGATAAACGTGGCGAAATTGACTTCTCAATACAAGATGTGCACGCCTACAGAGCGTATGTTAACAAACATGTGGTGCAATTGCTCAAAACAGAATTGCAAGCAGAGATAACTGAACTGCTTGAAATAGGAATGAACCACGAACAGCAACATCAAGAATTACTGATTACTGATCTGAAATTCATGTTAAGTCAGAAGAAACCCGATGGAGCTTATAAATCGGATGGTTGCTTGGTTCATTCTACAAACGTTGAGGATGGTTTTGTCTCAATTCCAAAAGGAGTATACGAAATTGGCCATGCCGGAGATGACTATTGCTACGATAATGAGTTAGGAAGACATAAGGTTTACCAGCACAATTTTCAAATCAGCAAAACGCTTGTAACCAATGGCGAATTCATAGAATTCATTGAAACTGGCGGATATGAAGATTTCAATTTATGGTTAGATGAAGGTTGGTCTTGGGTGCAGAATGAGAATATAAACTCACCACTTTATTGGAAAAAAATTGATGGGCAATGGCATCATTTTACGTTAGGAGGAATAAAAAAAATCTACAAAAACGAAATTTTATCACACGTCTCTTTTTATGAGGCACAAGCTTATGCTCAATGGCGAAAAATGAGGCTTCCGACCGAGTTTGAATGGGAAATTGCCTCCGAACAATTCAATTGGGGACAGCGTTGGGAGTGGACAAACAGCGCATATCTCGCATACCCAAATTTTAAAATAGCCGATGGTGCCATTGGCGAATACAATGGAAAGTTTATGATAAACCAAATGGTGCTGAGAGGTGCATCAACGGCAACATCTCCAAACCATAGTAGAAAAACTTACCGCAATTTCTTCCATCCATATTTTCAATGGCAGTTTAGCGGAATACGACTTGTAAAATGAAGTTTACGAATTACGAATTGAATACGAATTTGACGAATGTCAGAACTTGGGATTCCTCCTTTACAAAGGAGGTATCGAAGAACGATACGGAGGATTAACAATGGAAAAAACGTTTGCAGAAGAAGTAGAAGAAGGCCTTTCGGCATCGCCAAAATATCTTTCGTCCAAGTATCATTATGATGATGAAGGAAGCCGCATTTTCCAAGAAATAATGGCTATGAAAGAATATTATCCCACAGATTGTGAGATGGATATTATGAAAAACAGAGCATCCGACATTTATGAGGCAACTGGATTTAAAGGACACTTCAACATTATAGAACTTGGTGCTGGCGATGGATTAAAAACCAAAGAGCTTTTGCGGAACCTACTTCGCATTGGTGCCGATTTCACTTACGTCCCGATTGACATTTCGGAAGAAGCAATTAACCTGCTGGTTGAGAGCATGCAATCTTCATTACCTGAACTAAAAATAAACCCACAGGTAGGGGATTATTTTGAGGTGATGGGCAAAGTTGAAGCCGAGGATGGTTCCTCTAACCTAGTCCTCTTTCTTGGTTCAAATATTGGCAATTTCAGACCAGAGTGGGCGATAGATATACTTCAGCATATGAACGAGCATATGCGTTCTGGAGATAAGCTGATTGTTGGTTTCGATCTAATGAAAGACCCCAATCTAATTCGCGCAGCTTATGATGATTCACATGGAATTACGGGACGGTTCAACCTAAACCTACTCATCAGAATCAATCGAGAGTTAGGCGGTAATTTCGAAGTCGAAAAGTTTGGATTCTACAGTTTTTACAACCCTGAAAATGGTGATGTGAGAAGTTTCTTATACAGCAAAGAAGAAGCGGAAGTTGAAATAACGGCAACAGGTAAATCTTTCAAATTTGAGAAAGACGAAATGATTTGGACCGAACTTTCAAAGAAGTATTCGCCAAAAGGAATTGAAAAATTAGGTAAGGATGCTGGGTTCAAATTGGAACAGCATTTCCTGGACGGCAAAGGATATTTCTCCGATAGTCTTTATACGAAACCGTAATTTGCTCGAATGGAAACCAAAGCTGACATCATATCGGAACTTGTGCAAAAGCATACTTCGGAATTGGTGGCATATGCGGCTTCAAGAGTTCGCAACCGAGAAGAAGCGGACGACCTTGTTCAGAATACTTTTATCGCTGCATTTAAAGGAATAGAAAAATATAAAGGCGATAGCACGCACAGAACATGGCTCTTCTCTATCCTACGAAACAAGATTACTGATCACTACCGTAAATTCTATCGTGACAAAGACCAAGAAATAAGTGGGGATGAATACTTCGACAAAAATGGTTCTTGGATAACAGACAAGCAACCTTCTTCTTTCGGAGACGAAGAGCACTTACTCGACAATAGTGAGTTCAATGATACGCTTATGGCGTGTCGCAATTCACTGCCAGACAAGCAGTTTGCAGTCATTCAAATGAAATACTACTACCAATTAGATGCAGATGCAATCTGTAAGGAATTGGGCTTGTCATCGACTTACTACTGGCAACTCGTGCATCGCGCTAAGTTGAAACTCAGAGACTGTATTCAGAAGAATTGGTTCAATGAATAAGCTTAAAAACATATTAATGCTGTCCTGTAAAAGGGTGGCAGAACTCATCGAGAAGAAACTCGAAACGCCCTTGAGTCCAACCGAGCAAATACAACTTTCTATGCACACCAAAATGTGTAAGGCTTGCAGCCATTACCAAGGACAACAAGCTATTATTAATCAAATGCTCCACGCTGACTGTAAGACATCCCAAAACGAGGAAGAATGCGAAGAACTTAAGGCTGATATTCTAAGGAGGTTGATGTCTGACGAAGACCAGTAAGAAGACATTTCAAGTTCATAGTCGTTTCTTTTTTCAACTTTTTCATACCGAAGTGTAAGGAACTCAAAAGGCCATCGACAATCTGGGTGGGAATCAGTCAATTTTCAAAAACATACATTCACAAAGCATGGATTTAGAACAATACATTAAAGGCGAAGCACAACTTCATGTCGCTTCGCAAATGATTTCTCTAACAGGTAAAAACTTAGTTGATAAACAACCAGATGACAGTCATACAACTGCTCGCTGGAACACCGAAAAACAACTTATTATTAGTCGTGATTTTGAACTGAGGGGAAGCACTTATTCTGTCTTCGTTGACCCTATCAGTTTCGCTTTGGGCATAACGAAAAATGGAGCAGAAACTGACCGTATTTCCTTGGATGGCTTGACGTATATGCAAACCGTAGAGCCATGGAAAAAATGGATTTCCGAAGCTGGTTTTGATGGAGAATTGGACATCAGTCTTCATTACGAATTACCAAGCTCAGACCTATACAAGTTTGATGCTTTCAGCAAACCAAGTGAAGACATTCTTGCACTTTGGGCGAAGAATAGAACCATGGCCAATTCAGTTTTTGAAAGCCTTACTAAATCGATTGGCGCTCCATCTGACATCAACATTTGGCCACACCACTTTGATACTGGAACTTACCACGTTCTACACGAGACAAACGGAGAAGGAGATCGCTCAATTGGTACAGGTTTTAATCCAAGTGATGGAATGGTGTCTGAACCTTACTTCTACATCTACGGTTGGTACAAAGACAACAAAATCGACTATTCTGACAAGCCAGAATTAGTGAACGGAAAATGGATAACAAATAATTGGGAAGGAGCAGTTCTTCCAATCACCGAAGTGGCTGATGAAAAGGCAGTAAATGCATTTTATGAAACCACCTCTTCATACTTAAAAAACAGACTAAAATGAAAGCAATTTGGAATGGTCAAATTTTGGCCGAAAGTGACAAAACGGTTGTAATTGAAAACAACCATTATTTCCCAGCGGATTCTACAAACAAGGAATTCTTCAAATCATCTGAATACAAAACGTCTTGTCCGTGGAAAGGAACAGCTTCTTATGATTCAATTGAAGTAAACGGTGAAACCAACACAGATGCAGCTTGGCACTATCCCGAAACGAAGGGTAGCGCAAAAGTAATTGAAGGGTATTATGCATTTTGGAAAGGAGTTGAGATAGTTGATTAGGATATTAGGGAATTAGCTAATGACTCCCAATAGACCATCACCCCGTTAGGGCGTTCCGCGGAACGCCCTAACCAGAACTCATAACTATCGAACGGTTAAAAATGGAACAACCAATAGTAATTGCGAAATTCTCTGACCTTAAAGACAGAGACCCACAACGCGCACAGATCGCAAACATCGATTTAGTAATTATAAAATTTGATGCCACGGTAAGCGTATTGTACGGTCGGTGCTTGCACCGTGGTGCGATGATGGCCGATGGTCATGTGGAAGGCGACAACATCATCTGTGGTATTCACGGATGGGATTACCGTATTGATACGGGCGTTTCTGAGTACAATAATACCGAGGTGCTAAACAAATTCACTGCTGAAATAAAGGGGGATGATATAGTGGTAGATGAAGCTGAGATTCACGCATTTGGCGTAGCTCATCCGCAGCCATTCAATCGCGATAGTTATTTAGGCGATTACGCGGATACACATCCAGAGCCTTCTGAACCTTTCACAGGATACATTAAAGAATTGGCTCAGAATGGGCTGAAGAATTACGGTCATCATGGGCCAACTGCCGCGATGGGCGTAGACCGCACTACGCTGCCCAAATGGGAAGATATTCAGTTTCTTCCTGCACAATTGGCAAGACGTCCTTTGTTGGATGAAGAAAATGTAACAACAAATGTTGTGATTGGTCCGCGAGCTAAGAAGCCGTTGAAATTGGACATTCCATTGTTCGTTTCTGACATGAGTTTTGGTGCGCTTTCGCGAGAAGCGAAAATTGCTTTGAGCAAAGGAGCAGAAATAGCTGGAACAGGAATTTGTTCTGGTGAAGGTGGAATGCTACCTGCAGAGCAAGAGGCAAACAGTCGTTATTTCTACGAATTGGCTTCTGGGAAATTCGGATTTAGTTGGGATAAAGTGAAGAAAGCACAAGCTTTCCATTTTAAAGGCGGACAAGGAGCAAAAACAGGAACTGGTGGTCATTTACCAGGGAATAAAGTGAGTAAGGAAATTGCTGAAGTAAGAGGGTTGAAAGAAGGCGAAGCTGCCATTTCTCCAGCGGCTTTTCCTGATCTTAAAACAATTGAAGATTTCAAAAAAGTTGCGGAAGAAGTTCGTGAGCAAACTGGAGGGATTCCTGTTGGTTTTAAGATTTCTGCAGCCAGAATTGAAGCCGATATTGACTTCGCTTTAGCAGTTGGAGTTGACTACATCATCCTTGACGGACGAGGCGGTGGAACGGGTGCGGCACCGACTATTTTGAGAGATAACATCAACGTTCCAACCGTTCCCGCTTTGGCGAGAGCCAGAAAGCATTTAGATGGCGTTGGCGCAAAAGATATCACGTTGGTAATTACCGGTGGATTGCGTGTTGCAGAAGACTTCGCCAAGGCGATGATGATGGGCGCAGATGCTGTAGCAGTTTCTAATTCAGCTTTGCAAGCCATTGGTTGCTTAGGCATGCGTGCTTGTAACACGAATAACTGCCCAGTGGGAATTGCAACTCAAAAAGAGAGCTTACGTCAGCGATTGATTATTCAAAGTTCGGCCAAGCAATTGGGCAACTTCTTTGATGCTACTACGGAATTGATGCAAGTAATTGCGCGCTCTTGTGGACATTCAGATTTTGGTCAGTTTAGCTCCGAAGATTTGAGTACCTACAATTGGGATATACATAAGCTAACGGGTATTCCGTATGCTGGTGTAAATGCTTGATTAGCAGATACAGGATAATGAAACTCGCGTTTATTGCTTTTGTGATAACTATACTCATATTTACCTCGTTTTTAACAGACGCTACTCTAGTTCACTGACGGAAGAAGCAGAATGTATCGGGTATGTATACTTGACTAATAAGGTATCAATAGCACTACTTGGTGTATGCCTTTTAAGAAAAGGCTGAAAGAAGGATAACTGAAACGGTTAAATACTTCAGAATTATCAGTGCGACTCCTTCGTTCTAGCACACTCCTCATCTAGAAACAACATTTGACAGGCTAAGTATCCGTAGTTCTAAGAGCGCGTTCTTCCCGAATTAAAAAGCTCAATTGCCAAAGCGCTAATCGAAAACATAACAATCTAAATTAAATCATTATTTCGTCAGAATAACCGTGAAATCTTAGTGCTTGTTGGTTTTGTTTAGTACATTTCAGTATGGCGTACCCATCGGCAGGCATGCAGTATACAACAATTTACGTGAGTTATTTAGGGCTCATGGTCATGGTTTTTTCTGGATGTAACTCCGAAAATTCAAGCAATTCAGAACAACCTAAAAAGCCCCACTCAAAAATCTTCGAACTCATTTCCAACGCAGATCATCACATCTCTTTCAGAAATGATATTAAAGAGAATTTAGGGACGAATTATATGATTTATGATGGCATTTACCAAGGAGCTGGCTTAGCCATTGGAGACCTCAACAATGATGGTCTAGACGATATTTTCTTCTGCGGAAATCAAGCCACAAATCAACTTTACATCAACAAAGGAGGGTTAGAATTCGAAAACATAACCAATTCCGCAGGTATTCTTCAGGATGACGGATGGTCTATGGGAGTTACCATGGTTGACGTTGATGGAAATGGATTCAAAGACATATACGTTTGTCAGTTTATATGGGATCAGCCAGAAAGGCGCAAAAACCTTCTTTACCTCAATCAAGGTGATTTAACTTTTATCGAATCTGGAGAAGCATGGGGCGTATCCGACCCCGGCTATTCCGTCCAATCTGCATTCTTAGATTTTGACAAGGATGGGGACTTAGATTTATATGTAGTTAACCAACCTCCAAATAACAAAGCGATAAAAGAGAAGCTGAAAGGTCTCATAGATTATCAATATACCGACCGGCTTTACCGAAATGATGGCAATAAGTTTGTGGATATCACTCGAACAGCTGGGGTGAAAAACTACGCCTACGGGCTAAGCGCCACGGTGGCAGATTTGAACTGGGATGGTTGGCCCGACATTTATGTAGCCTGCGATTATGAAGAGCCAGATTTGATGTACATGAATAATGGCGATGGGACTTTCACCAATGCGTCAAACGAAAGTCTTAGGCACATGAGCAACTTTAGCATGGGTGCTGACATTGCAGACATAAACAACGATGGTTGGTTAGATATCTACACTGCAGATATGGTTGCTGAAGACAACAAACGCTTAAAGACCAATATGAGTGGAATGAATCCTGAAAAGTTTTGGGGCTTGGCTGAAGCAGGATATCACTACCAGTATATGTTCAATGCCCTTCAAATTAATAATGGCAACGGTAATTTTAGCGAATTAGGTCAGTTAAGTCAAGTGCATGCAACCGATTGGAGCTGGTCTCCTCTTCTTGCAGATTTCGACAATGATGGATTCAAGGATATAATTGTAACCAACGGACAAAAGCGTGACGTTAGGAACAATGATTTTCATATTAACAGAAGAAAACATATTGAGGAAACGATTGCAGAAAGCCAGAAAAAGGGAATTAACAATCCGGCCTTTAATCCAATTGACCTACTTGAGATGGCTCCTTCTGTAAAGCTTAAGAATTACGCTTATCGTAACAACGGTGACCTCACATTTTCCAAAGTAATGGACGACTGGGGGCTCAATCAACTATCATGGAGCCACGGTTCGGCTATGAGTGATTTAGATAACGATGGTGATCTTGACTTAGTGATGAATAATCATGATGACCCCATTTTTCTTTACAAGAACTTAAGCTCAGAAAACAATGCTGGAAATCACATCCGGTTTAAACTAAGAGCCACAGATGCTGAAGTATTTGGGGCCAAGGTTGTAGTCAAAACCAATGGAACAGAGCAGCTTGCACACCTGCATCCAATTAGGGGCTATATGTCTCAAAGTGAGCAAGCGCTACACTTTGGATTAGGGAAGAATAATACGGTT
>JBLHEU010000115.1:0-10081 GCA_047614525.1 Bacteroidia bacterium
GCTGCTCCTGCTGAAGAGGCTAAAGAAGAGCCAAAGGCATAAGCAAGTGGATGATCTTAAAGTCCTAGGAACGATAACTCGGTCTCACGGACTTAAAGGATTCTTTAAAGTGAACATACATTCGGCTGGAATTCCACCGATTGAAAAAGAAGAACCGGTCTTCATCCAATTACAGGGTGGGCCGGTTCCTTTTTTTGTGGAAGAATGTACGGCTTCGACTCATAGTTTATGGATTATGAAATTGGAGGAAATCGATTCTCTTGAAGACGCTAATAGCTATGTTGGAAAAGAGATGTTTATTGAGGAAGCCAAATTTGTAGGTATTAAAACTGAGGCAACCGCAGAGTTGGTAGGGTTTCAGGTTGAAGATTTTGAGAAAGGTGATATTGGTGTTGTTACAGGAATTCTCGAAACGGCACAGCACCCCGTAATTGAAATTGAAAAAGACGGTAATTTGATTCTCGTACCGTGGGTTGATGCTATTGTGAAAGACATTGATTTAGACACTCAACGAATAAAGATTGAGGCGCCTGATGGTCTAATTGACCTTTATGTAAATGGCTGAGCCATTTTTCCAGTTTAAGAAGTTTCGTGTTTACCATTCTGCTGGCGGGTTTAAAGTTGGTACCGATGGCGTATTGCTTGGTGCTTGGGCTCCAGCAAAGGATGGTGATTGTGTGTTGGATATTGGAACAGGAACGGGTTTAATTTCCTTGATGATTGGTCAGCGCTCTGAGGTTTCCGTTGATATGGTTGAGATTAATCCGATTGCGGCAAATCAAGCAAAGAGGAACGTAATGCTTTCTCCTTTTTCAAACCTGAATGTTTATAATGAGGATATAGCTGCATTTGCTGACCGAGAAAAACAATATGATTTTGTGGTTTGTAATCCACCTTTCTATTCGCATTCTCAGCCATCCAAAGATGTTTCTATTCGATTAGCTAAGCACACTGTAACGCTAAACCCTGCCGACCTCTTTAAACATGTAAGTCGATTACTTAAGCTGGGTGGGAGGTTTGCGGTCATTTTTCCTCAAACAGAGTATGATGTATTTTTTAATTCAGCTAAAGCGGAAGGTTTTGTTGCCCGTGAAATTGTGAACATTCATCCGCAGCCAAATTACCCAGTCATTCGATTGATGGTTTTGTTTACGAAGGATGAGGTTGCTGAAGTAAAGCAGACCGAATTTATGATTGAAAAGTCTGCTAATCGCCATGATTATTCTGACGAATATAAAGAGCTGACGAAAGACTATTTCCTACGCTTCTAATTCAAAGAAGCTGAAGTGTACCCGACCGTAATTACGAGTTTGGGTGTATTCCTTAAATTCGGTGAAATCAATTTCTTCTGGGTGTTCAATAATGAGAATTCCATCTTCCGTTAAAATAGGTCCTTCTAGAATTGCTCTTGCCAAATCTTGGTAATTAGTATAACTGTATGGCGGATCTGCGAAAATTAGGTTCCACTTTTTCTTGGAAGACTCAGCAAATCGTAAAGCATCAGCTTTAATTACGGTTCCTGTTTCGTAATTCAACTGATCAAACGTAGATTTTACGAATGCTGCACATTTTGAGCTTGAATCTACGCATGTTACCGCTAAGGCTCCTCTGCTTGCAAACTCAAAACTGATGTTACCTGTTCCGCAGAAAAGATCTAGAACATCTAAATCATCAATATCTACTAGGTTGTTTAGGATGTTAAACAGCCCTTCTTTGGCCATGTCTGTGGTTGGTCGAACTGGAAGGTTCTTTGGAGCACGGATTGTTCTCCCTTTATGGTAACCGCTAATTATACGCATGCGCTGGCAAAGATGAATGGAAATTGGTGCTCCGAACTTGATTTGATTGAATAGCTATAATCCAAGTTTTTTGGTCTATTCGCAAAGCTGATTTTAGAAATGAACTTGGTAAGGCTTGAGTGAATTTCGTCTCCTTTGTTTACTTCTCCTGACAAGGTTAACTCAATTTTAGAATGAAGAATTTTCTGCGTTTCTAGCGTAGCCATAAAGAAATACAAAACGTCATCTGCTTTCTGGTATGTGAACCAGTTTGAGAATAGCAGGTTTTCGCCATCTGTAATTACAAGAGCAAACTGGGTTTCAGAAATATGACATTTTACAGAAGTCCCGCTTGTGTTTGCAATCAAACTCAACCAGTTTACAAACCCACATTGAATAGGAGTTTTAATCAATTTACTAAGCGAAACAGGAACGCTATAAATGGCGACTGCCCCTAATGATTGAATGTCAGTTGAAACTAATTCTGTATTTGCTGAAACTCCAAACAGAAACTCAAAATTGGTTTTAGCAGACTCTTTAGAGTGCAAAGCTTGCGGCATCAATAAAGCCTTGCTGTCTTCAATCAAAAAGATTGTATTTGAGCTTTCTGTAAGCGCTTTAAACTTCTCAGATTCTATGGTGGACTTTACGTAATCAGTCCACCGCACGTCATCTAAACTATGGGGGAATTTGAATGAACTGAATTCGTTCATCTTGAAATTGGCGTCCCTTCTAAGGGTTTGAATACCATTTCTAGCGATGTTGACAAAACAAGTTTGTCCAGGGCTTACTAAATCTCGCTGATTATCAGGAAGTAAGTGAAGGTCTTGCTTTATTAAGGAAGACGCAGAAAGCTTATTCCCAGTTTCCACTTGTAGATGATTCGGTCATAGAACCAACCTTAAGTCCTTTTCCAGGATCGTAATACTCCGGTTCAATCCCGTCAAAAATGTAAACGTTCTGTGCTATCACTTCGAATACAGGGACTTGAACTTGCCCTTTTTCAATGACACCACTCTCTATGATAAACTCTTGATTTTCACTGTACGGAATGAAGCGTATATCGTTAATATCTCCTCCCGTTTTAAACAATGAATCACGCACACTGATCAAAATCGTATCTCTAGTTACTAATCCCAAATCAACCGCTTGTTGTTCTGTTAATGTATCAGGCACGGTTCCTAATGCTCTAATTACTGGGAATGAGTCAATATCAACAAAAGTGATAAGTGTGTCAAAGTTGTTGCTGTATCCTCGGTACACAGATTTATATGCGAATTGCCACTCACGGATTGTTTTTAGTTTTTCTACAACTTTGGCATATCGTTTATTCTTCACCTGATTGAACTCAATTGGTGACTGAATGGAGCGATACGCAAAATAGCCAGTAAGCACTACCAACGGAATGAACACAAAGAACATCACCTTTTGCACGGCATTGCTAAGGACTTCAAGCTTAAGAAGTACAGCGAAAAGACCTACGATTAAGATTAATCCACCACCGAGAAGCCAAAATCCGTTTTGTCTTCCAACGGTTGCAGAAAATACGATGGCTAGGCCAGCTAATATAAGTAAGGCTGGGATGATGTAATCGCCAATGTTTTTACCTGATTTGCTCATTGAAAAAGTGTAGTGAAAGGTCAGTTTTTTGGTATGTGCGCAAAGCTACATTTTTTTTCAAACGACTGTTGTGCTTAATAAAGTGTGTTCAACACTACTTTATTCTCAGATACCCGATTGTATGAATCAGATTGGTTCATAAAAAGTCGAAATGGTCAATTCAGGCTTATGTATGGATACCTAAATTTGTATGCACAAAACGTATGCAGAATGAGATTGATATTTACAGTGGCGGTTGTTTTGTTAGGGTTGTTGTTGTCGCAAGGTGCGCAGGCCCAAACAATATCAGGTACGGTAAAAGACAAAGCAACAGGAGAAACTCTGATTGGAGTAAACATCTTTAATCAGGATAATGTTGGAGCTTCTTCTAATATTGATGGTGAATACACACTCAAGCTATCAGAAGGAGACCATACGATAAGCTTTAAGTTTATTGGTTATGAGTTGCTGAAAAAGAAAGTGAGTCTTAAGGCTGGGGAGGCACTTGACCTAAGTTTAGGAATGTCTACGGCAAGTACCACACTTGATCTTGTTGTGGTAACAGGAAGTCAGTTTGAGAAGAAGGTGAGTGAGGAAATGGTTACTGTTGACGTTGTGCAACAATACCTGATAGAAAACACCGCATCGCCAGACTTAAAGGCAGCAGTCGGTAAAGTACCTGGTGTTACTATTTTAGATGGTCAAGCTTCAATTAGAGGCGGAGGCGGATACAGCTATGGTGTAGGTAGTAGAGTTCAATTGGTTGTTGATGGCTTACCCATGCTAACGGGAGATTTAAAAGACATTCAATGGAGTTCTATACCGATGGAAACCGTAAAACAAATTGAAGTCGTAAAAGGAGCTTCCAGTGGGCTTTATGGGTCTGGCGCTATGAATGGCGTCATTCACGTAAGAACTGGTTGGGCAAAGGAAAAGCCAGAAACCACGTTTAGAATTTACCAAGGTGTTTACTCCAACCCCAAGGTAAAAGAAGCACGATGGTGGGATAAATCTTTCAGTCCAAGTTTTACCGGAGCATTTTTCTCGCACCGGCAGAAGGTGAAAAACTTTGACATTGTAGCTGGAGCGCATGCGAGTTCAGATTTAACCTACTTACAGCGTGGTCATCGGCAAGCATTTAGAGCGAATATAAAAATGCGTTACAGAAGCAATAAAGTAAAAGGTCTTTCTTATGGATTGAATGCTTCCGGACAATATCAGCAGAGTGGACGTTTTGTGCTTTGGTCAAATAATTTAGAAGGTGCCTATAAACCTCTTGATGGAACGTCATCAACGGATAAATACATGTTTGTTAATGTAGACCCTTGGATACAGTATTCAAGCAAAAAGGGAGGAATGCATTCCCTTAAAGGAAGATACTTCCGAGTTGAGAGAAGAAACGACAGTTGGGAAGATCCTTCGGCCTCAAATGTGATGTTCTTTGATTATCGTTTCCAGAATGAGTTTAAGCACAAGTTTAGATTAACTGCGGGTATTCAGTATCAGTATATATGGAGTTTTAGCACCCTATACCCCGATGCAGGTAATATAATTACCCATAATCCTTCTATCTACGCGCAGGTCGAGAAAAACTTTATCGACCGAATTTCTCTTCTAGTAGGTGTTAGAAATGAGTGGAATGAAGTGGTAACCCTGGGTTCGGAAACAACCTTGCCAATTGTTCGGGCGGGCGCTAATTTTAAAGTAGCTAAGAAGACCAATATTCGAGCTTCATTTGGTCAATCATTTAGATTTCCCAGTGTTGGCGAAAAGTACATAGACGCCAGTTTAGGCCCGTTAAAAATCCTGCCCAATCAAGACCTTAAGTCAGAGCGCGGGTGGTCTGCAGAATTGGCTGTAAAGCAAGGTTTTAGGGTCTCTAAATGGAATGCATATTTTGATTTTGCCATATTCTGGATGGAGTTTAAGGATATGGTTGAGTATCGGTTTGGGATTTTTGACGTTCCCGATGAAACTGAGCCAACGCTAGGTTTTAAACCGTTTAATGTGAGTAACGCAAGGGTTGCAGGTGTAGAGTTTGGCCTGACTGGAGATGGAAGTATTGGGCCTATTCCTGTTAGAGTATTCCTTGGATATACGTTTAATTATCCAGCAGATTTGCAAGCTGATACTAGTCAACGTAACGTAGACGTTTATATTCAGAACTTCTTCCAAAGTATTAGAAACAGTGACTCCTTAACGGAATCTCAAAGCATTCTTAAATACCGGATTACCAACGTGTTTAAAGCAGATATTGAAATGGACCTTTGGAAGTTTACGCTTGGGTATAGTGTAGTTTACAACAGCTATATTAATAGAATTGACGGTGAATTTGAAACGTTTTTGCCCGGGTTTTCTGAATACCGAGAACTGAATAATGCAGGGGTTTGGAAAATGGATGCACGTTTCATGTTCAGGATATCCAAACGCTCATCTGTGTCGCTACTTGCAAAAAACTTTCTCAACGAGTTTTACTCTCTTCGTCCAGGAATTATGGAAGCTCCACGAAGCTTTGCTCTTCAATACAAGCTAAAGATTTGATTCTTTTAGGTTGAAAATATCTTGAAGATGTAGGTCTGGAACAACGATCCCCGGGTCGGTTAACGATGTTTTGATTACGTAGATTACTATAAAGAAAATGATAGTGGGTACTATTGGCCAACGTTCCCAAGTTTTTTGTCGTGGTATTTTGAACGAGCCCATCAGCATAGCATGAATATTCATTACCATCAAGCAAACTAAAGCAGAAGCAAAGGCGATAGAGTTCGGTACTAAGTTTACTGGAAACACTACTATGGAAACCAATAAGCTGCCCAAAATCAACGGTAATATTACCTGATACCTTAAAAAACGTATACGCTCAGATTCGGAGCCAATCTGTTTAGAAGACCAAGCCGTTTGTAAAAAAGGCTTAGCATAAAACAGCCCAATAAGAATAATTATGAGAAAACCGAGGAAGCCCATGGCCCATTCGCTTGTCGGTTTAAAATAATTGTATGAAGTGAAAATGGCTAATTCAAACCCAAGCGAATCCAATTTTCTATAATCGAAGTTTCCTGCAAACGGTATACACATAAGCCTTTGCGCTAGAATAGCGAATGAAATGAGGCTTCCCCAAAGCAAGAACAACCGAACAAATATGAAGGATTTACGTAAAGCCAAATACAATCCGTAAAAGAAGAAACCCAGAAATCCCATGGCAATAGCACCAGCTGAGTAAACGCGCTTAATGCAGTGTGGGTACCAACGAGATGTACCATCTAGATAGGTATTCTCGTATGCAATAGCATCGTAAAAAAGAACCGGCTCTAGATTAAAATGAGCTGCCGCAAGAGCGGTTACGAAGTCATAAAATATGTAAAGAATAAGATAGACTGAAGCGAAAAGGAAAGAAGAACCAATCAGCTCCGCCCATTGTACGTTTTTTGAGCGTTCCTCAAAGATCTCTGGTTCACAAGAGTCCTCTATCTGAATAGTAATTAGGTCCTCTGAATTCTCTTCAGGAGAAATCATTACTCTGGCCGTGGTTTGGCTTTACCTACAATTCTAAGCTTAGCAAATTTTAAAAGAAGCTGCTTGTTTCCGGCTCCTTGAAAAGTAACGGTTGCCTTTATGTTAGGCGACTCACCTTCCATTGCAATAATTTCGCCTTTGCCAAATTTGTCATGAATCACTTCCGTGCCTAACGTCATCCTAGCCACGTGATCGCTAGTGCCATCACCAGTGTCTATGTCACCTGGTTCGCGGCTATCGTCATACTTAGTTAGGTTTCTCGATTTAATGTCTGATCTGCTCACTGTTCCTGATTGCTTTGTTGCTGTACGTAGTTGGGGCTTTCTCTGCCAAGTGGATGAAGGTAAAGAATTTTTAGTGGTTGTGGTTTCTGAGGAGGTTACATCAAGGTGCTTTTCAGGTATTTCTTCAATAAATCTACTTGGTTCGCTGTGTACCAAATTCCCCCATCGAAATCTGCTTATCGCATAGCTTAACGTTACTTTTTTTTCTGCACGCGTAAGGGCTACATAAAACAGTCTCCTTTCTTCTTCTAAATCGGTTCTTGAACTTAAAGAGAGCTGAGAAGGAAACAAATTCTCCTCTAAACCAACTATATAAACATATGGGTATTCAAGCCCTTTTGAAGCATGGATTGTCATCAAAGAAACCTTGTTCAGATTGTTCGGGTCGTTGTCTTTATCCGCATCTGTTAATAAGGATATGTCTCGCGTAAAAACATCTAAGGTTTTTAGTTCTTCTTCATCAATAACCTCATCCTCACCAGGTTTTTCTTCTACAAATTCTTTTAGACCATTCAATAATTCCTGAATGTTTTCATATCGACTCACACCTTCGGGAGATTTATCGGCATGCAAATCCCGCAGTAAACCAGTGGATGCGGCAATCTTAGAACCTAACTCATAAGCGTCAATATTTTTTAGCTCTGCTTGAAAGCTCATTATCATATTGCAGAATATGTCTAGCTTTTTCGCGGTTCCTGCATTGAATTGGGAACCAAGAATCTGAGGGTCGCTTATTATGGACCATAAATCTTTGTTCCAATCGTTGGCTAGAACAATGGCTTTTTCTAAAGTGGTTTTGCCAATTCCTCTTGCAGGATAATTTATAACCCGTTTTAGGGCTTCTTCATCTTGGGGATTGATTACCAATCGGAAATAAGCGATAAGATTCTTGATTTCTGCACGTTGATAAAAACTCAATCCGCCATAAATTCTGTACGGAATATTCATCTTCCGAAGCCCTTCTTCAATTGATCTAGATTGGGCATTGGTTCTGTACAGAATAGCAAAGTCCTTTTCTGTAGACTGCTCATTCATTTTTGTCTCAAAAATGGATTGGGCAACAGACATGCCTTCCTCATTGTCGGTCAGGTTCCTGATTACCGTAATTGGGTCGCCATCGTCATTGCTTGTCCAAACCGTTTTCTTTAGTCGGTCTTGGTTTTTCTCAATAACGTGATTGGCAGCACTTACAATATGTTTGGTAGAACGGTAATTCTGCTCTAGCTTAAATGTCTTCACATCAGGATAATCCTTCTTGAAATTGAAGATGTTCTCAATGTTTGCCCCACGGAATGCGTAGATAGATTGGGCATCATCACCAACAACACAAATATTTTCAAACTTAGCAGCAAGGCGTTTCACAATCAGATATTGCGAATAGTTTGTATCCTGGTACTCATCAACCATAATAGATTTGAATCTATCCTGATATTTATTCAACACATCAGGAAAATCTCTGAGCAAAACGTTTGTCCAATACAGTAAATCATCAAAATCCATTGCTCCAGATTTGAACAATCTATCAGAGTACTTTTTGTAAACCAATCCCAATTTGGGTTTGGCACTCATCCGGTCTTCCGAAATCAGCTCATCATTTTTCAGATACTCGTTGGCAGAAATCAGGTTGGTTTTGGCCGCAGAAATTCTGTTTAAGACAAGCCCCGGCTTGTAGGTTTTATCATCCAGAGATTCCTCTCTTAGGATAGCCTTAATTAGATTTTTAGAATCTGCCGAATCGTAAATTGTAAAGTTGGTCGGGTAACCAATTTTTTCGCATTCGTACCGAAGAATTCTCGCAAACACCGAGTGGAAAGTTCCCATCCAGATATTTTTAGCCTCAGAACCAACCATCGCCTCAATACGCAAGCGCATTTCCTTGGCGGCTTTGTTGGTAAACGTAAGCGCAAGAATATTAAAAGGGTCTACGCCACTATTAATAAGATGAGCAACACGGTAGGTTAGTACTCTGGTTTTTCCTGATCCTGCGCCCGCAATAATCATTACGGGTCCGTCAAGTAATTCCACAGCCTTGCGCTGCTCTGGGTTGAGTTCGTTTAAATATTCCATCCGTGGCCAAAATTAGGAATCCAAATCGTCTGGTTGGAAGGAAAACAGTCTAAAATGTCTTGGTTTTCAACAGGAGTTTTACTCTGAATGAACATGATTGGAGGTTTGCATCTTTCTGAAAATGATAGCTTTACTTGTGTAGTAACAACCCTTAATAAGGTTATTTATTTGGTGTAAAGAAAAAAGTCTGTCTTTTAGCACTTCTGTTAGCAGCAATTCTCGTTCCTATTAATGATGTTTTTTGCACGGTGTAGAACTACTACCTGTAGCAGATGACTTCATTATTACCAGTGATATGTCGCTATCTGGCATCTAGAATATCACTGGCTTGTTTAGAGTGAGCCCAACCGCTTGCTGGTTGGGATGGTAGAACCACAAGTGACATTGTACTCGAAGCTCGTACTTACTATTACGTAATTACTGCCAATGGAGTAGGTGCCGATGCTGTAACAGGTTACGAGCCTAAAGGATACGTTATGCTTATTAAGTGACATCTTCGTATACGTTATAAAAAAAAAGAGCCTCGATGAATCGAGGCTCTTTTTTTTTGGTAGTTGCGTGTTTTGTTCAACGCTCACATGGGCTGTTGGTCTGTATCTTTATCAGACCAGCTTAGCAGAAAGAGTAACATGAACACGGAATGTTTCTATAGCATTAGACTAATAGCGCTGCTTATGCTGCTAAGCGTTTGCCTTGGTGCGAATGCTCAGAATCTTGTGCCTAATCCTAGCTTTTCATACCCTAATGATTGCGAGTCTAATTCATTGCCAGCGAACGCTTTGCACCCTTGGTTTGTAACGGCTTCAACACCAGATTTTTATCACCCTTGCTTTCCTTCGG
>JBLHEU010000116.1:0-10026 GCA_047614525.1 Bacteroidia bacterium
TTAGCATGGTTGGCGTTTCTCCGAAGATTGCTTTTGCGTGCGGTTCAAATTCTGGCTCAACGTAGTAATCAACATCAATGCCTTTCCACTTGTCTTTTATAACGGCAAACTCGCCAACGGCCATCATGGCTAAGTAAGGAGCGTGTGGTTTGGTTTGTTTCCAATAGTCGGTTCTGGTTCCATCGCCATTTGGTTTAGAGCTTATAAGGAGACCGTTAGAAAGCGTTACGTAACGGCTATCGACAGTAATCTTGATTTCCTGAGTCATGTTCTCGTTAGGAGAATCGATGGTCGGAAACCAGCAAGAGCTTGATTCTGTTTCGCCCTGTGTCCAAATTTGCTTTGGCTTGTCTTTGTCTTCGCCCAACGGGTTAATGAAATAAAGTCCTTTTGCGTCTGTAATTGCTGCGCTTCCTTCTGCTTCTAATTCTTCTGGCTTCGCGATGTAATCAATCCAAATAACTAGCGTTTGAGATTGCTTGTATGTTTTTCCAAGGTCGATGTAGATTTTGTCGCCATCATACGTGTATTTCAGCGTTTCGATTTTATCTCCATTCTTGATACCAACAGAGCGCAAATCAAAACCTTTTGCGTCTAGCACCAACTCATTGGTTGCGTAGAAGTAAGGGTTTAGCGTTAACTCAGCTTTTCCAATTAGTTGCTGCTTCTCCCAATCAAATCGAACGTCAAGCGAAGTGTGTTGTAGGTCAAACGTGCGCGTGTTTGCAGCACGGTACGGGCCTTTGTCTTCTTCCACCCCTTCGTCAACGTAACCTTCCGTTTCTGATGATTGTGGCTCTGCAACCGCAGTAGCCTTCTTTTGAGATTGGCAGGCGCTTAGCGTAAAAAGCGCAACTAATAATGTTGCTAAAACAGTATTGTGAGTGAGAATTCTCATTCTATTCTTTTCTTTGGTTTTTTAACGGAGCGCAAAAATAGTCTAAGCCTTCTTAACGGGTTTATAATTAGCGAATTTTAAGACATGAGCAAGCACATTAAGGTTTCTGGGAAAGACTTTCTGATTGAGTTTTCTGGCGATAAGAAGATAGATGGAACAATTAACGATGCAGAATTTAGCTGGGATGTTTCTCAAATTTCCGAGAATATCTATCACGTTATTAAGGATAACCAGTCGTACAACGTGGAGATGCTTGAGGCAGAACAAGGCAAGCAGCGCGTAAAGGTTAACGGTAATCTTTACGACACCGAGACCATAGATAAGTTTGACGAACTGCTTAAGAAACTCGGTATGGAAAAAGGCGGAGCAGGAAAGGTAAATGAACTAAAAGCCCCCATGCCCGGCTTGGTCATAGAGGTCTCAGTAGAAGTTGGTCAAACGGTATCTAATGGCGACCGTCTTTTTGTCCTAGAAGCCATGAAAATGGAAAACGTAATCAAGTCTCCAACTGACGCTACAGTAGCATCAATTGAGATTAATAAAGGAGAAACGGTAGAGAAGAATCAGGTTATGATTCGGTTCTCTTAATCGTTTACTAACGAAATATCGAATTGAACAAGGTCGATGAAATCCTGAACTCGGCCATCAATTTCATCTTGCGTAAGACCAATTAACCTTTCTGTTCCAAATTTCTCTACACAGAAAGACGCCATTGCAGAACCAAAGATGATTGCACGTTTCATGTTATCGAAAGAAATATCTTTTGTATTGGCCAAATAGCCGATAAACCCTCCAGCAAAGCTGTCTCCAGCACCTGTTGGATCAAACACTTCTTCTAACGGTAAAGCTGGTGCAAAGAATACAGAGTCTTTATTGAACAACAATGCTCCGTGCTCTCCTTTTTTGATAACGAGGTATTCAGGCCCCATTTCTAAAATGATTTTAGCCGCCTTGACAAGTGAATACTCTCCAGAAAGTTGACGCGCTTCTTCATCGTTAATTGTCAGTACATCAATTTTTCCGATTACAGCTTTTAGCTCGTCCATTGCAATATCCATCCAAAAGTTCATTGTGTCTAACACAATTAGTTTCGGGCGGTTCTTAAGCTGATTGATAACGGACATTTGAACGGCTGGCGTCAAGTTGCCGAGCATTAAAAACTCACAGTCTTGGTATGAATCCAATACGTTTGGCTCAAAATCGGCAAGAACATTAAGTTCTGTTGCCAAGGTATCCCTGGTGTTCATATCGTTGTGATACTTGCCACTCCAGAAAAAAGTCTTTTCTCCTTCTTTAATTTGGATGCCATCGGTGTTGGCTCCGTGGTCTCTAAGGTTTTGCAATCCCGCTTCAGGAAAATCGTCTCCAACAACAGAAACCATGTTAATTGGCTTGTTAAAGTATGAAGAAGCAAGTGCTATATACGTGGCTGCGCCACCAATAATTTTGTCTGTTTTTCCGAAAGGAGTTTCGATTGCATCAAAGGCAACAGTACCAACAGTTAATAAGCTCATTTTAATAGGTCTGAAAATTTTTGACAAAGGTATTGGATTATATGACTAAGCAAATTACATTTGCAGCCCTTAAATTCCTCCTTAGCTCAGCTGGTTAGAGCATCTGACTGTTAATCAGAGGGTCCTTGGTTCGAGTCCAAGAGGGGGAGCTTGAAAATGAAGGGGTTACATCAAAATACGATGTGACCCCTTTTTTATTTGCGCACTATTTGCACATCGTTTGTGCTTAGATCTACATTGGTTTCGGTAAGAATCGGTAGCTCCTTATTTTATATTCAAGTCAATCAGCCCGCTTGTCTGCCAAACTGACAACATGCCCAGGAAGCCGCATCTAAAACGGTTGTGTCCTTCGTATCCACACGAATCACGCAAGAGGCTACGTAAATAGATTACGAACTCACTTTCTTTCTTGCTTTCAACCGAAATTTATGGGTTATAACGGCAAAATATGGGTTCTGTCGCATTAATTGAAATCAGATTGATTTTTGCCTAATCTGACGAAAACCGAAAATCATAAGTCATTGATTACTTGAACCTTATCTTTTTAAAATATTGAACTTTCAGTGGGAAATCGTCAAAAAAGGATTAATGCGACAGAACCCGCCCTACTGCATCTATTCAAAAAAATGGGGCTACCGAAATAAAGCCTTCTTCATGTTCTATTATCTTTCACATTTATAAGGTGAACCAACTCATTAATAGGGTAAAATGAAGCGAAGGAAATTTCTGTCACAATCCAAGATGTTGGCTTTTTTTCCAATGCTTCCGTATCTGGATGTGTCTGCGTTTAGTTCTGGTCTGTCAAACACGGAGGAACTGATTGAAGCTGCCGGCACAACTGGAAACGAACGAGAACGTTACGAACTTTTAAAACAGATTGCAGCAGATTCGCAGTACACAACGGAGGCCAATATTTTGGTTGAGATTGCAGACCGTTGGGCTAATGGTTTAGAAAAGTATTGGACACCAGAGGACGACCTTGGTTCATCCATTGAAGAGGAGAAAGGGTATCTCGGAGGTTTTTTCGCAGTACGGAGTTTCCCGCAAGGCGTGTTTGACTTTCTGCAGGCAGGAACTATAGATGTGACCGACCAACTGCCAGCAGGATTTGAGCTGCCAGAAGAAAATTACCCTGATCCAATTGCAGAAACGTCAGAGCTCTATCCCATT
The DNA here is from genome assembly GCA_047614525.1 of Bacteroidia bacterium. Taxonomy (GTDB): domain Bacteria; phylum Bacteroidota; class Bacteroidia; order UBA10329; family UBA10329; genus UBA10329. The sequence continues at coordinate 3,583 of JBLHEU010000116.1, forward strand.
TGGGCTATGTACAAGGGGAGAATGATTGTTTGGTCGGCTATTGAACTTGGTCTTGGCGAACTGTTCTATTTCAGTTCTGCCAATGTTTTGCTTGATGCGGCCTATGCGCGATTTCCTGAGAATCCGATTCTTCAGGTTTACAGAGGGGAAGATGCGCCTTGGGAGGATAGTGTAGTTACTAGCGGAAAAGCGCCAGACTGGGCGAATAGGCAAAGGAAGTTGCTTGCCAAACTGATGGATATTATCGATTTCTGGATTACAGAAAGACAGGCTCCAGATGGTCAGTTTGGTGGCGGTTGGGGAGATGATGTAGAGTTATGGAGAAGGTGGATTCCAATCTTGGTGGGATTTGATATTGACCATGTAAATGTTGCCATGAAAAAACTGGCAGATGGAATGTGGAATCTTGAAAGGATGCAGGACGGATACACTTCCATTTTGTCTGATGTGGAGCATTCTGCAGAAGATTCTTCAGATACATTGACTATGATGCAGTTGATGAATCAATCTGGAGATTGGTCCTCTAAGGTTGAGCGCGTTTCAGAGTTATTCAGCAACAATTGGAGTGGCATAAATGGCGAAGGTCACAGACAATTTAAGAGCACTTATTTCACAGCAAACGATATTTCTACCGATACTGATCTCGGATTTCAGGTCAACTATCATGCAAGGGCATTGCAGCCTGTGCTGCTTAATTGGCACCGAGACTCAACGGTGGATTTCACTTCCATTACCGAGTGGTTAGATGGCCTTTATGCGGCAACTGCAGCCGAAGGTCAAGGTAAACCAGCGTGGATTCCGCCAGCTGCATTAAAGTGGCCTTCAGGAGAATTTGGTGGCTCGTTTGATTGGTGGAATCCTGGTGCACAAAGCGGTGCCAACCGTGGCACTTTTGGTTTTCCAAGATATATGCAATCGTTGTTTACGACCATGGCACAGGCGTATGTAATGACGGACGATCCTCGATACAAGGAGCTGCTGGAAGAGATGGTCAGCATTCGGGCAGATCAGTTAGCTGGTGTTTACTCAGACACCACAACCGAAGGCACAATTGGTTGGGCTGCTAAGAAAGTGGGCAACCAATTATCAATGGCTATCGAAAAGTTGGCAGCTATGGGCAAACCGCTTAGCATTGATATTCCTTCGCAATACAGCGGTTATCATCAATGGGTTGTAAACGATGATTTTACAGCGTTGGAGAATTATCTGTACAAACAGACACAGGCTTTCGGGTATAACCGAATCATGTTTATGGAAGAAGTAAGGTTTACCGACCGCATTGATAAGTTCAGCAAAGAGTATTTGAGCACGCTTCCTGGCAAGGATTACGAAACGCCAAACCTAAATGCGTTGTATAGCATGATTACGGGCGACCCAGGAACCCCATTCTTTTTTCCACTCAATAAAGTTCGTTGGCAAGCCGACCCAAGAAACACGGCTGTCAGAGTCAAAAACCGAACAGACTTTTTAGAGATTGACCTTCACAATTTTCAGCCTACGGCTCAATCCATTAGAATGGAACTTGTTGATGCCGAAGAAGCCTACGTTGAATGGGAAAACGGACACATTCAGTCAATTGGCAAACATCTGCATTTGCATGTATCACCAGATAGTTCTGCATGCTTCAAAGTGCTTTACGAAATGCCAACACCAGCGGAAGCAGCCGATGTTGAGGTTACAGTCTATCCAAATCCGTTTATCGATTCTGTCAATTATATCGTTAGCTGGAAATCTGAGTATGAAGGAGAAGGAAGAGTTGAAATCCTGAATCTACAGGGTAAGGAAGTTTACCGCCAGCTAATTCAAATTAAATCGGGTAACAATACCGTTTTCGGTCGTTGGCTTGTTGGAACAAACAAAACTGCCTTAGAAAGCGTGTATGTGTTGCGGGTTATGGCGGGCAAAGAGAGTATTGCTTCCAAAAAATTGGTCAGAAACTGATGCGGTTTAGGTTTTTCATTTACTGTTTTCTGATGGCTTTTGCTACAAGGGGATTCGCTCAATCAGACAATCAAGTTGAAAACAAAGAGAATCTAATCTACGAAAACGCCTTTTCGGAAAAGTCGGCAATGAAAGGGTGGCTTATTGAAGGAGAAGCCTTAATTCAGCACAAAGATGGTTGGATGCATATGCAATCACCAGCCCAAGAAAGCCATCACGTGTATTGGTGTACTGAAACATTTCCTGCCAATTTTATTGCCGAATGGGAAGTTCAAAACCAACATCCAGAAGCAGGTCTTTGCATAATCTTTTTCGCTGCCGCAGGTCAAGATGGTCAAGACCTATTCGATACCAACCTCAATCCACGCACAGGCATTTTTCGGCAATACACCAAAAGCGACATAAATAATTATCACATTTCTTACTATGCTAACTCGCCTACACAGAAGAACCGTCCGTTTAGCCATCTTCGAAAAAACAAAGGGTTTAAAAAAGTACAAGTTGGAGGGCCCGGAATTGCTGCTTCGTCCACTTGTGTTCATAAACTCAAACTCATCAAGCACAATGGCCACATTCAACTGTTTTTAGATGATAAATCCATAATCGATTGGACGGATAACAGCCCGTTGAAAGAAGGGAAAATTGGTTTTCGCCAAATGAAATGGACACAATTCGCCTACCGAAACCTTAAAGTGTGGTCTGTTAAAGATTGAATTAAAGTGTTGTGCTTATTAGCCGATGAAAAAAGCATGATGTTATCTATTTATTGAGCCTAAGCACCCTGTTCAACTGAACTAAGTCGCGCTAGGGCTTCGACATTTGTACGGTTGAACAGGTCAAGGGGTTATTTTCTTTTAATCAGAGGGTCCTTGGTTCGAGTCCAAGAGGGAGCAATGGTAGCTCGGGTTTCAGACGATTAGTCTGGGATTCGCGTTTTTGTTTGCATACGATTTGCATAAAAACCGTGTTTAAAACGATGTTTGGGATAGAAGAAAAAGCCAGAAAGTAAGTAACGTCATTATGCCGATTATCATAGGCCAGCCGTGAAACCCCTCTTTCATGTTAACTTGACCGTCTGCAGTTTAAACCCTTTTTCACGTATTCATGGAGCCATAGAAGCTGGAAAGAGGAGGTGTTAGTATCGATGTCTGTACTATTGAAGGAATGTATTTATAAGAGCGCACAAATATTTGGAAATTATGAGTGAAAAGAGATTAAATGGATTCTTATAGTTTTCGGCAAGCAATGGTTTCTGAAACCAATCAGATATGGGATATTCTGCGAGGTGCCATTAACAGGCGAAAAGAAGATGGAAGTAACCAGTGGCAAGATGGCTACCCAAATCCCGAAGTCTTGCAAAATGACATTGAAAAAGGGGCCGGATATGTTCTAACGGTGGAGGGTAAAATAGCTGGGTATTGTGCGGTTTTAGTTAATGACGAACCAGAGTACAAAAGGATTGATGGTAAGTGGTTAACCAATGGCGATTTTGTCGTGTTTCATCGACTTGCAATTTCAGAAAAGTACTTGGGTAAAGGGCTAGCCAAACGGCTATTTAGATGTATTGAAGATATTGCACGGGCTAAAAACATCTTCAGTGTAAAGGCTGACACGAATTATGACAATCTTGCTATGATAAATATCTTTGAAAAAATGGACTATCAGTACTGTGGAGTGGTCTATTTTAGAGACAGTCCGAGAAAGGCATACGAAAAGGCGCTTCCCATTTCGAATCCAGATTAACTATCGGAGAATATGCGGTTCTGGGTTCTGTTGCGTTACTAAATTACAATAGGGTTATTAGCCAAATCACCTTCAACTCTAGGATAAGTATTGCCAAGAACAAGAACTCCCCGAATGTTCCACGTTTATCTAACTTGCTTTTCAATCTATTGCACACAGACGTTCAAGCGGCTTTTCTATGGGATAACGCAACTTTCCTAACCAACATTATAGAAGGGCAGTTAAGGTATAATCTGTACGCCTTGAGTAACTTTTACGTGGAGGTTGAGTACGGCACTAAAGAGAATGAAGTTTTAGGGTTTTGTACATTCGAAAGAGGCAAGGTGTTCGAGCAGTATTTTCACCAAATAGACTTTAGCTCGTTACATTAATGGTAAGCTATTCACATTAATTCCCTCGCCTTGCCTAGTCTATTGTTTCAGCTTTAAGTAGCGTTTCCAGCGAAGTGCGTTTTGACGTGTTTTGACAAATTTCAAACAGACATGTCCTATTTCATCATCGACTTACTTATGCTTGTACAGAAAGAGACGTCAGTGCCTCATCGACTAATGTTACATATACGACAGGCTCTGTGGTAACGGCTAAGCCCAGTTTCCATAGAGATGATGGAATGGTGCACCCTAGTAACTTTGATACGGGTATGATGATAGTATCAGGGATCGTTAAATAAGCAAAGATTAAGACCTTCTTGTTAGGAAAATAGCAGAAGCTATTAGCCCGCTGATCCATGTAGGATTCAGCGGGCTTTTTGTTTGAACTTATCTTGGGACCTAGCTTATCAGTTAGTCCTAAATAATGTCTTTCGAATCAAACACTATAGAATTAGGTTCATATTAATCACTCCAACATTGCTAGTTTGGTTTGCAGTAACTATTATCGGCAGAAGGTTATTCCATTGTATTGCAGGATTTGTTCCAAAATGTCCTTCAATATCACCTGTAGAGAATGTACCACTACCATCTGTATCTTTCCAAATTTCTAGACGATATGTTTGTGGCGAAACGTTGGGTAAAATAAATGATACGCTAGCACCAGAGCCAGTTACCGCAACTACTTGCAAGGGAGTATTATTAAGCCAAGCTTGCTCACCACTTGCATCGTTGAGATAAAGACGAACAACTGAGTTACTTAAATCGAAGGAAGAACCAGGAGGCAATGTAGCTGTACCTATAACCTGGGTTGGCGTAGGACCAGCGGCATTAACAGTTAAGGTTCCATTACCTGTAGCTGTTCCACCGTTTCCATCTGTTACCGTTACAGTAACCTGATATGAACCAGCAGTTGTTGGTGCTGTCCAAGTTGCTGATGAACCGGATCCAGTTACAGCTCCACCATTAGCAGAATAAGCGTATGTAAGCGGATCACTATTCCCATCACTTGCTGTTACTGTAATCTGTGCAGTTCCACCAGCGCTAACGCTTGTTGGGTTTACAATAACAGAGGCAATAACAGGTGCTACCTGTACAATATCTTCAGTCGTATTACACCCTGTGCCTACTATGGCTACTGCAAGGGCAATAAAAACACCAGCGCTTAAATTTTTTAGTTGCTTAATCATTTGATTTTTTTGTTTTGAAACATTTGATTTTTAAAAACGCAAGTATAGAGCGGGAAAAACCAAGCGACAATGGGGGCTGAACCTCAAATTTACATAGGGTCTAGGCCCTATTAACCCATTGCAAATACCCCGTCCTTTCCGCTCTAATCGTACTGAACGCTCAGACACAAATATGTCAGGTTGATAAAGACTGTAGAGCGGGGACCACAGTGAGCCCGCAGGTTTATTCCATGCAATACGGAGAATGGTGCAGCCCAGTCACTTTGAAGCTGGCATAATGCTAGAATCAAGTATAGTTGTGCAAGCAAATATTAATGTCGTCTTTTAGAAAATAACACCCGAACTGGAGTGATGACGCGAACAGTTAAGGTGTGGAAATTGTTGCTTTCAAGGAAAATAATTCAATAAGATTTGGCTGCTATTGGCGCTTGTAATTACAAACTGATTTAATGAAAGTCTTTCTACTCTGTCTGTATCTTATCTCTGCTACTCCAGTTTTATCTCAAACCAATGAGATTGATTCATTAGCCTCCATTATTAACTCTTGCCAGCCACTCGATGGAGATAGCTGTGAAACTGTAATCCAAGAGCTAATTGAGTCAGTTGAGAACAGTTCAAATCAACGTTTGTACGCTTATCTCTTGATACACGCAGGTACGGCTTACTCAGGTATTGGTGATTTTGAAAAAGCAGAGCAATTACTAATAGAAGCCAAAACAATAAGCGATTCTACAGGCGCAGCTGATTTGAATGCTAACTCAATTGATTTATTAGGAACAATCGCGCTAGGCAAGGGTGAGTATGAGCAAGCCATATCTTATTTTGTTAGCTCCGCAAAAATATGGGAAGAATTAGGAGATAAAGCTGAGTTGGCACAAGTGTATCTACATGCTAGTGCCGTTTTTTTTAATACCAATGAGTTAAAAAAGTCGCAGTATTATGATAGGCTGGTTAAGGATATAGCTGAGGAATTAGACGATGATCAATTACGTATGCAGGTAATGGCTAGTTCTGCACTTAACTCAATGACTTATGGAATTAATTATTATTTGCAAAATGAACCAGACACGGCAAAGCTTCAAACAAGCTTAGACACGTTAGACTTTTATTTTAAAAAATCAGAAGTTGAATATTATGAAGGATTAGATTTCGCCAGAAAAATAGGTAGCCAAATAGATGAACTAAGTCTTTTGAATAATTTG
>JBLHEU010000117.1:0-10008 GCA_047614525.1 Bacteroidia bacterium
CGGGGCAATAGATGAACAGCCCTTTCCGATAACTGAACAGCACATTATATAGCTCGGGATTAAGGAAATCGAAGCCTTCTCCACCGTAAGACCAAACTATTGGACTTCCTGTTTGGATTAGGTAGGAAAGTGGCTGAAGACCAACAATAGCTATCAGCACTATTACCGATACTAGCGCGGTCTTTTTGTCTCTGAAGAACCGCTTGAGCAGTTCCCAGGTACCAGTAAACCCAGACGTGACAACAGGAACCGCCAGGACAATAATTCCGTTTGTTGGACGGATAAGTACGGTGAGTCCAAGGAATAAAGCGGCTAAACAAAACGACAGGCCATTATCCTTTTTTGAAGCCCTATCTACATAAAACAAAAAGGCTGAAATGGTGAAAAACGAGTACGCATGAGACATGCTTGGTTCGTAAATCGAGTAAAATAAAAGGTTGGTGCCAAACAGCGTAAGAAGCAGGGTTAGAAAAACAGCGGCTTGCTTGAACCCTATTCCCAGTAAAAACTGGCCAAGCAAATAAACACCAAGCAACATATAAACTAAGGCGGCTAACCCAACCACCATCTGAAAAGGCCAAGAATACCCGTCTGTTGGTTCTCCAACTATGTTGGCAAACATACAGCCAGCTAAAAAGAAAGGGGTCTGCAAAACGGCTGTTCCAGCAAAGTACTTGTTTACGTTACCCGTTGGTGTTTCGAGAATAAAACTGGCCCTCTTGTCTTCAGGATAATACGTTTGATTAATGCTGTCAACAAATGAAAATTGTAAGTCTTGGTAGATGAAGAGAGCAGGCAAGTAGGCGTAATAGCCTTGCCCATCTGTCATAATTAGGGGCTCCTCTGAGAGGTGCTGCCAACGGGTGAAACCTGTAAAGGCAAGTAATGCTAGAAACAATATGGCTACAAGCTTTTGCACGTGCGCCCAAGTTAGTTAATAGTGATAATTGTACACTGCGTCTTGTTTCTAGAAAAGAAGAAAAGAGGTTTCTCGTATGTGTTGAAAAAGAAAAGCCGCTCCAATTATTCGGAACGGCCTTTCTTTTCGAATTAGCTAGTTTCTAGCAGAACTCGTCATAAGCTCCAGTCAAATTCTCAGCAATCATTTCTGGCGTGCGGCCTTCAATATGATGACGTTCTATGAAATGAACCAAATTTCCGTCTTTGAACAATGCAATGCATGGGCTTGATGGCGGATAAGGTGCAGTATGCGACCTTACTTTAGCCACAGCAGCCGTATCGAAACCTGCAAAAACGGTAGTTGTTCTATCCGGCTGTTTGCCATGTTTAAGCGCCATCTTAATAGACGGGCGAGCATTTCCTGCGGCACATCCGCATACCGAATTTATAAAAACCAAGGTGGTTCCATCGGCCTTAATGGCGTTATCTACATCTTCTGGTGTAAGCAATTCTTCAACACCCGCAGAGGTGATGTCTTGCTTCATCGGAATAACTATTTCTGGTGGATACATATCCTGTTTTTTAAAGATTAATAGTGCAAAGTTATTGTTTATTTAAACTCATTCTAAATAACTTTGTTCAAGATTATAAGAGGATTAGAATGCGATATAATTTAAGCGAGATAAAGTCGGTAATTGAGGATAGAAGATCCATTCGGCCGGAGTTCTTTTCATCCCGAAAAGTGCACAAGGAAATAGTGATGGAATTGTTGGATGCCGCCAAGTGGGCACCCACGCATCGGTACACGCAACCATGGCAGTTTAAGGTGTTTTTGGGCGATGGTTTGAAAAAGCTTTCGGAGTTTCAATCGGAACTCTATCGAACCAAAAAAGCGGATAATTTCAATCAAGAGAAATACGACAAATTGCGAGACCGTCCGTTGCTGGCAACATCAATTATCGGTATTTGTTTGAATCGAGATGAAGCAGAACGCGATCCGATTGAAGAAGAATTAGCTTCCGTTTCCATGGCGGTTCAGAATATGATGCTTGTTGCGGCTGCACACGGAATCGGGGCATTTTGGTCTAGCGGTGGCGTTACCTATTGGCCCGAAACGAAAGAGTTCATGGACTTAGAAGAGAAAGATAAGTTCCTTGGCTTTCTTTACCTCGGCTATCCTGAAGAAGGCTGGCCACGCAAAACGCGCAGAAAACCACAAGAATATTTTACGGATTGGATTGAGGGATAATATATGAGTTACAAAGCATTTGAAGAAGATACTATTTCATTAACGGAAGCAAAGGAAGCGGCAGAACGACTTTCGTTTTACCCAATGATGTTTCAGGCAGCCGTTGCGCTGAACAGAACTGGCATTATGCAGGCGTTAGCAAACGCAGGCAGAAAAGGAATCACATCGGAAGCGTTAAGTAAGGAAGCGGGGATTTCGCAATACGGAGTTGAAACGCTTTTAGAGGCTGGGTTGAGCTTGGATTTGGTGAAGCTGATGGAACCGTACAAGTACAAAATTGGTAAGACGGGTTCTTTTTGGTTGATGGATAAGCAGACAGTTGCAAACACAGACTTTATTCAGGACGTGTGTTACAATGGAACATTCCATTTGGAAGAGGCCATCAAGGAAGAAAAGCCAGCTGGTTTGAAAGAGTTGGGCGATTGGCCGACCATCTATCACGGGCTTTCTAAACTTCCTGGCCGCTCCAAGGAGAGCTGGTTCACATTTGACCATCATTACTCAGACCAAGCATTCCCACAAGCAAGAGAAGAGGTATTCAAATTCAAGCCAAAGTCAATGTTGGATATTGGTGGGAATACAGGAAAATGGTCCTTTTTGTGTGTGGAGAATAACCCAGATGTTCACATGACAATAGTTGATTTACCTAGTCAGACCGGACTGGCAAATCCGCGAATTCAAGAGGCAGGACTGGAAAACCGAATTTCTACACACGAGCAAAACGTTTTGGATTCAGAATACCAACTGCCCCAAAATCAAGATGCCGTTTGGATGAGCCAGTTTTTAGACTGCTTCTCACCCGAACAAATCGTGCATATTTTGAGTCATGCAAAAGATGCGCTTTCGGATGATGGACGTGTTTTTATTCTCGAAACATTCTGGGATTTGCAGGATAGCACCACTGCAACGTATTGCTTGCATGGAACATCGTTGTATTTTACATCGATGGCCAACGGAAATAGCAAAATGTACGACAGCAAACGAATGGCTCAATACGTTGAAGATGCTGGTTTGGAAGTAGAGAAAACCGTGGAAACGGTTGGTTATTATCACTCACTAATGGTTTGCAAAAAGAAATCGTAGAGGTTTGCTGCGGCAAACCCCCACAAAAATCAATTTAAATGGGTTGGAAAGACATGTTTAGTGGAGGCGGAAGCTCCAACATTCCTTGGAATACTATGAACGAGGAAAACCAAATTCAAGAAATTGTGGATGCATCCCACGAAAAGCCGCAGCTTATTTTTAAGCACAGTACGCGCTGTTCTATCAGTTCCATGGCTAAATCTCGTTTAGAACGAGAGTGGGACTTGGAGAACGTACAGCCTTGGTATTTAGATTTGATTGCGTATAGAAACGTTTCTAACGCCATTGCTTCAAAATTGGGTGTTCATCATGCATCACCACAAGCCATTTTATTAAAGGATGGAGAGGTTGTGCACGATAGTTCGCACAGTGCAATTTCGGTTTCCGAAATCACGAAGCGCGTATCTTAGGGGAAAATTCATCCCTAATGAGAGCGATATTTCTTTTCACCCTTGTGGCATTTCTTGGCTGTTCTCAGCCGCAACTAACGGAAGTTTCTGAAAGGGCCACCAATGTAATCGATTACAATAATTTCAAAACACCTGGCGATTATCAAGCTGGTGGTGTGCAAATGATTGACCTTGTAGAAGGCTACAAAGTTTGGACAAAACGCTACGGCAATAGCCCCATGAAAGTGCTAATCCTGCATGGCGGCCCAGCAGGAACACATGAGTATTTAGAAAGCTTCCAGAGCTTTTTTCCGCAGGCAAATATTGAGTTTTATGAGTACGACCAACTAGGCTCCTATTACTCAGATCAACCTGAAGATCTAAGTCTTTATACCATCGAACGCTTCGTAGAAGAAGTGGAGCAAGTGCGTGTTGCACTTGGGTTGGACAAGGATAATTTTGTGCTCTTAGGTCAAAGTTGGGGAGGAATTCTAGCAATGGAATATGCACTCAAGTATCAGCAGAACCTGAAAGGTCTCATCATCTGCAATATGACAGCCGATTTCCACAAATACGCGGCTTACAACAACAAACTTAGAGAGCAATTAAGACCAAGTTTGGTTGATACTTTCAAGATGTTTGAAGATGCAGGTGACTACGGAAACCCGTTATATCTAGAATTGGTGGAGAAGGAATTCTACGCCAAACACATCTGCAAGATTTATCCTTTTCCAGAGCCAGTTGCCAGAAGTTTCAGTCATTTCAATGGAGAAGTTTACAGTTACATGCAAGGCCCAAGCGAGTTCGTTCCAGGAGGCATCTTAAAAGACTGGAGTGTTTGGGATAGGCTGCACCAAATTGAAACACCAACGCTTATGGTTGGATCAGAATACGATAGCATGAATCCTGATGAAATGAAGGAGATGGCCACACTGGTTCAGAATGGAGAATCTCTGCATTGCCCTAACGGAAGTCACTTGGCGCTATGGGACGACCAAGAAGTATTTATGGAAGGTGTTATCGGTTTTATCCATCGAACGTTTGAGAACCAGAATTAATCAACAACTTCAACCATCAATCCATCATCGGTCTTGCCAACCTTGGCAATACCCGCTTTGGTTAGGCCTTTGATGCTCTTGTCCCATTGCTTGTTGCTGAGGCCAGATTGAGTTTTCAATTCGCCTAATTCGATCGGAGAATTCTTAGAAAGGATATCGAAAACCACTTTTTCGTTCTCGTTCAATTCTACTTTTTTCTCGGCCTTTTTCTCAGGCTTCATTTGTGGGAAGAACAACACATCCTGAATAGAGCTGTTGTTGGTTAGCATCATGGCCAATCGATCCATCCCAATTCCCATTCCTGAGGTTGGTGGCATTCCATATTCCAATGCACGAAGGAAGTCATGGTCAATTAGCATTGCTTCATCATCCCCTCTGTCGGCTAAGTCCATTTGCTCTTCAAACCGGGCACGTTGCTCCAATGGGTCGTTCAACTCGGAGTAGGCATTTGCAAGCTCCGTTCCACAGGCCATTAACTCAAAACGCTCAACAAGACCAGGCTTGCTTCGGTGTTTTTTGGTGAGAGGAGACATCTCTACCGGATAGTCCGTAATAAAGGTTGGCTGAACGTAATGCTGCTCACATTTCTCTCCGAAAATCTCATCGATAAGCTTGCCTTTGCCCATTGAGGCATCGGTTTCGATTCTGAGGTCCGTACAAACTTTGAGCAATGCTGCTTCATCCATTTCGGATACGTCAACTCCAGTATGATCCAGAATTGCTTCGTACATCGTAACTCGTGGATACGGTGCTTTAAAGTCCAACTCAACATCCCCAAAAGTCACTTTTGTAGTGCCGTTAAGATCGATAGCGACTTTCTCGAGCATTCGCTCAGTAAAGTCCATCATCCAGTTGTAATCCTTGTATGCCACGTAAATCTCGAGCATGCTGAACTCAGGATTATGAGTGCGATCCATACCCTCATTTCTGAAGACTTTCGCGAATTCATACACCCCGTCAAAGCCACCTACAATCAACCTTTTCAAGTACAACTCATTTGCAATTCGCAAGTAAAGCGGCATGTCTAATGTGTTGTGATGCGTGGCAAACGGACGGGCCGCTGCGCCTCCTGCAATGGGCTGTAGAATTGGGGTTTCCACCTCCAGCACACCATGATCATTGAAGAACTGGCGCATGGAATTGAACATCTTTGAACGCTTGATGAAAACGTCTCGAGTGTCCGGGCTTACAACAAGATCAACATACCGTTGGCGATAACGGAATTCTGCATCGCTTACCGCGTCATGCACTTTTCCGTCTGCATCTGTCTTCACCACAGGAAGTGGTTTCAACGACTTGCTTAACATGGTTAATTCCTCAACATGAATTGAAGTTTCGCCAACCTGAGTTTTGAAAACGTGTCCTTTTACACCGATGAAATCTCCGCGATCCATGAGCTTTTTGAACACATCGTTGTAAAGCGTTTTATCCTCGCCAGGGCAAATATCATCTCTGGTGATGTAAAGCTGAATTCGTCCGCTAGCATCCTGGAGCTCCGCAAATGAGGCTTTACCCATAATTCTCGAGCTCATCATTCTACCAGCAAGAACAACATCCTTTATTTCCTTACCATCAACAAATTGCTCCTTTACCTGTTTGGCGGTACTATTTACTGGGAATTCTGCCGCTGGATATGGGTCAATACCAAGGTCAATCAGTTTCTGAAGCGACCCTCTTCTTACAATTTCCTGTTCGCTAAGCTCTTGCATGGATAAAATTTTGCGCAAAGATAATTATAGACCCCACGTGCGTACTTGGCTATCGAAGGGGTTTCGGTTAGTTTTGTGGCGCTTAAATTGCCCACCATGAAACAACTAATTGTAGACTTCACTAATCAGATTTCCAAAGCTATTGTTATTGGCAACGCTTATTCCCCTTCGGACACCAGTCGCAAGCTGTCTAACGTTCTTGTTTCGGGGCTTGGTGGGTCTGGCATTGGAGGGACTATTGCCGCTGAAGTAGTGGCGTCTGAGGCTCGCATACCAATTGCTACAAACAACGGTTATTTCATTCCTGGTTTTGTTGATAATGAAACGCTTTTTCTAGCCTGCTCGTATTCAGGAAACACGGAAGAAACGGTTAGTGCGGCCAGTTTGGCGCACGAAAAAGGAGCTAAAGTTATTGTGATTTCGAGTGGAGGTAAGCTGAAAGAAATGGCAGAAACTCATAATTGGGATTACATCGGAATTCCTGGAGGTCAGCCACCACGAGCAAGTTTTGGGCTGTCTTTTCCTCAGGTACTTTATGCATTACATGCGCACAATATTATCTCTAAAGGTTTTGAAAAGAAACTTGAGGCTTCAATCAAATTATTGGATGAAAGTGAATCTGCTATTCAGAAAGAAGCGATGGACGTCACTCAGCAGTTGGCTGGAAAGATTCCTGTTATTTATGCCGCAGATGGTTTTGGTGGAGTTGCAACTCGCTTCCGTCAGCAGATAAACGAAAACAGCAAGATGCTTTGCTGGCATCATGTAATTCCAGAAATGAACCACAACGAGTTGGTTGGCTGGAGAACGAAGAATGATGATTTGGCGGTTGTCTTGTTTAGAAACGAGTCGGATTACAAGCGCATTCAAGCCAGAATGGATATCAATAAGAGAACATTCGCAGAGTACACGAATACTACGGTAGAAATTTGGTCAAAAGGAGAAAGCGACCTAGAGCGGTCACTTTATCTTATCCATATTGGAGATTGGATTACTTACTACCTCGCAGAGAAGAAAGGCATAGACGAAACCGAGGTTAAGGTTATCGATCACTTGAAAGGGGAATTGAATAAATTGTAAGGGTTTGCGGCTGCAAACCTCTACGAAACTTTTGGACTTTGAAAACGCATAGGGTTTATTTCGAAGATAAAAGCCTGGTCCCATACAAGGAATGTTGGGATTATCAGCTTGGGCATTTCAACGAAATGACCGACCGTAAGAGGTGGAACAAGGAGAACCCAGAGCTTGAAAAAGCCACCGAAAGCCGACTGATTTTCTGTTCTCACCCACATGTTTACACCCTTGGAAAAAGCGGAAAAGAGAAAAACCTTTTGCTTACAGAAAGCGAGTTAAAATTTCACGGAGCGGAATTCTTTCACATAAATCGCGGAGGTGATATTACCTACCACGGTCCAGGCCAAATAGTGGGCTACCCAATTTTTGATTTAGACTTTTTCTTTCACGACATCCATCAATTCATTGACAAACTGGAGGATGCAATAATGACCACTTTAGCTTCATATGGTATTGAGTCTAGTCGAGGGCCTAAAGGGTTTACAGGAGTTTGGATTGATTTTGATAACCCTGAAAAAGCAAGGAAAATTTGCGCCTTCGGAATGCACGTTAGCCGTTGGGTTACCATGCACGGCTTTGCCCTCAATGTGAACACAGACCTTGAGTATTACAAGCACATCATCCCTTGCGGAATTGACGATAAGGCCGTTACTTCCATGCAAGCAGAGCTTGGAAAGCACGTTGATGAACAAGAAGTAAAAGAAAAGCTGAAAGCAGAAATTTCTAATCAGCTTGGAATCAAAGATTTTTTATAGCGTTTGGCAAAACGGTTTAAATCTACTTCAGGAGTTACTTCTTTTCCATCATAGATTAAATCGACCAGTTCTTTGGCAAACATTGGTGCCAGCATTACGCCTTTTGAGCCCATTCCGTTAAATAGAAACACATTTTTCTCCTCTGGATGAAGACCAATCGTTGGTCTTCTATCAGCAACGGTTGGTCTAATTGCGGCTTTCGCTTCAATCACTTCTAAATCAATGTCCATTGCCTTTTTGACCTTCTCTAAAAGCTCCTGAGTGGCTTCTTCAGATGGTTCTTCATCGGTTTGATTCCAAGAGTATGTTGCACCTAACCTAAAAACGTCTTTTTCTTCGGTTGGAAAAAACAGAAACTGCTGGTTGTAGATTTTACTTGCGTCAAGAGGCGTGTTCACCTTAACGGTTAATATTTGCCCTTTTGTTGGGTTGTAGGGGATCCAATTGAAGTATGGGTTTTCGGAGATAAACCTTCCTTCAGAGAAGATGATTCTATCGGCCGATACATCATCATAAACCACTTCATTTTTAGTCAAATCAATGGACGAATAATCAAACTGCTTTTCGATTAGCAATCCTTTTTTCTTCAGGTAATCTCTATATGTTAAAACAAGTTTTTGAATACGTAAAAACCCAGAATTATTAATTGTTATGCTTCCGATGACTTTATCCTGAAATGGCCCTTTTGGAGGGGTTTCTTGAATGGAATTAACGAAGGGGGCAACTCTATTTTCTGCTACAGCCTGTTGCCACTCTTTAATCTCATCAGCAGAACTTATTGGTTTTAGAATAGGAAAATCGTGTAACAGATATTCGTCCCCTAGCTTTTCTTCCAGTTCACGATAGGTATCTATAAGAACAGGAAAGAGCTGATCAACTTTCCAGCTTTTCACTTTTCGTTTAAGAACAATTGGGTTGTAAATCCCTGCCGCAATAAGAGACGCAGAGTTTGTAGGGCAATTATCAATCACAATGAATGATTTCCCTGCTTTTTCAAGCTGATGGCATAGGTTTAGGCCGGCTATGCCTAGCCCTACGATTAAATTTTCAGTATGAATCAAATTAGCCTATAGTTTGGACGTGTAATTGGCGCCAAACATAGATGCTGGAATGTAAACGATAAAATCGAGATAAAACCATTCTGGATACGTTGGAATGATAATCATGTTTACCAATCCGAGAATAGTCATCACGGCTCCTAGAGTAAGACCAACATTCATGGTGTCCTCTTTAAGAATGCGCCCTACGGTTACCCCACCAGCCAAAGAAGCGATTGCGTGAGAAACAATTATGCAAACCAGCCCAACTACCGATAAACTTCTAACCACTTCAATGGCTCCATCTATCGAAGGATTGAAAGCATCTACGTTACCGAAATACTTAGCTGAAGCTAAGGTGCCTGCTGTGGTGAGCACAAATGCAACGGATAGTCCAGCAATAACTGCAAGGAATTTTTTCATGATTAAAGAAGAACGATTCCCTTAAAGTAACGAAAAAGAACTAGGTTTCTTATTCGGGGTACTTTGCTAAAGCCATTTTTGCTGCATTAGCAGCACTAACAACGCCACCATTGCTAGAAAGTTTTTTCAGCTTAGACCTCTTCCCTCCTTCATAATCCCAACCTGGCATGTACACACTCAGCTTTGGGTATTTGTTGCTAGAGTCTAGTAGAAGTTGCTTGAGTTCCGCGGCAGAAATTTTAGGGAAGTATGATTTGATGAGTGCTGCAACTCCTGCCACTACAGGAGATGCCATGCTTGTTCCATCTGCAAATTCGTAAGTGTCACCTGG
>JBLHEU010000118.1:0-9890 GCA_047614525.1 Bacteroidia bacterium
GGAAAGCCTCTGGTTCCATTCAATGCCGTTACAAGAAAACCAATCATCGCTACGGATGAGGAACTAGCTCGAAACCCAAGATCACGAAGTGCGAAACTGAGAATTGCGGAGAAGATATAATGAGCAAGAAGGCAGAAAATAAATCTGGCGGAAACGCAATCGCTAAACGCATTTTAAGCGTTTTAGATGGGAGCTTCTTGACGCGTGATAACGTCTTGAATAACATTCCGTTTCTCCTCTTCCTTTTCGGGATTGGAATCTTCTATATAGGAAACAGCCAGTTTGCCGAGAGTGGCATCATTGGTATGGATTCAATCAATCGAGAATTGAAGGAGCTCAGGTCTGAGTTCATCTCAACAAGATCGGAACTCATGTTTGTGAGCAAGCAAAGTGAAGTAGCAAAGGCCGTTGAACCAATGGGCATATACGAAAGCGTGGTTCCACCCAAGAAAATAGTCCTCACCGCAGACGAATTATCAGTAGAATGAGCTACGCGAAGCAAATAAAAACCCGTGTTTATCTGGCCTATGGCTTGATGTGCATTTTTGCGCTTTGCATTGTCAGCCGTGTGGTTTGGATTTCCCAATACGAAGGTGAAAAATGGAAAGCTAAAGCTGAAACACAAACAACTTCATTTGTTACAATTGAAGCGGCTAGAGGGAATATTTTTGCTTCAGACGGAAGTCTTCTTGCTACTTCTAAACCAATTTACGAAGTGCGTTGGGATGCCGCTGTTCCATCTCTCAAAACCGACACTTTCAACAAGTACGTTGATGATTTAGCCCGACAACTTTCAAGATTATTTGGGGATAAATCTGCCACCGCATATGAACGAGAATTAACTCAGGCAAGAAACAACAAAAGCCAATACCATCTTATAAAACGCAAGGTTGATTACAAGAAACTCAAACAACTCAGGTCGTTTGAAATCTTCAATCGCGGACGATATGGCGGTGGGCTGATTATTCATCAGAAAAACAAACGCGCAAAGCCATTTCAACAATTAGCGGCTCGTACAATCGGTTACGATAGAGAGGACTATCAAGTTGGATTGGAAGGTGCTTATTCTGATGAGCTTTCTGGTGTTGTTGGAAAAAGATTAATGCAAAAAATTGCTGGCGGAAATCTTAAGCCGCTTAGCGATGTAAACGAAGTAGAACCTAAGGACGGTTCAGACCTCATCACCACAATAGACATTAACATTCAGGATGTTGCGCAACACGCACTTTTAACTCAGCTTGAAAAGCACGGTGCTCATCACGGTTGCGCGGTGCTGATGGAGGTAGAAACTGGCAACATAAAAGCCATTGCAAACCTCACTATACAGGAAAGCGGTAATTACGCTGAGACGTACAATTATGCGGTTGGCTCTCCTACCGAACCTGGCTCAACATTTAAGGTTGCAAGTATGATTTGCTTGTTAGAAGATGGACATGTTGAAATCACCGATACGGTAGATGTAGAAGGTGGTATTAAGAAGTACTACGACCGCACAATGCGTGATTCTAAAACGGGCGTTTACCATAAAATAACAGTTGCTAAAGCCTTTGAGATCTCCTCTAACGTTGGCCTATCTAAGCTGATAAATCAGTACTACCGAGAAAAGCCTGAGCAAATGGTGGAGAGATTGAGAGAGATGAAGTTGGACCAGCCGTTAGGGTTGGAAATTAAGGGCGAAGGACAACCGTCAATCGCTTCGCCTGAGGATAAAACTTGGTCCGGAATTTCTTTACCATGGATGAGCATCGGTTATGAGGTTCTTCAAACTCCGTTGCAGATTCTAACCCTTTACAACGCAATTGCGAACAATGGCAAAATGGTAAAGCCAAAAATGGTTCTGGCCATTAAGAAGCACGGGAAGATTGAGAAGGAATTCCCAACAATTGTATTAAATGAGAAAATCTGTTCTCAAAAAACAATTGACAACCTGAAGGTTCTGCTTGAAGGAGTTGTTGACCACGGAACCGCAAGTAACCTCAAGCACGCTAACTACACTATTGCTGGTAAAACGGGCACCGCTCAGATTTCGAAAGGCGGCAGCTACCATCAAGACAAGAGTCATCAAGCTTCATTCGTAGGTTATTTCCCTGCGGAGAATCCAAAATACACCTGCATAGTTGTGGTTGACTCTCCAACCAAGTCTGTCTACTACGGAAACCTTGTTGCCGGCCCAGTTTTCAAGGAAATATCTGACAAGGTTTACTCAACACAGATTAAAATGCATGAAGAGGTCGCAACAAACCCAGAGATGGCCGACCACCTTTTGCCAAACTGTAAAGTATCTGAGAAGCGCGACTTGGTAAAGGCGTTTCAAGCACTAGAATTCACTACGGAAGTAAAAGACCCCGATGCAAAATGGGCGGTAGCTAAAGCTGATTCCAATACTGTTGGAATCGTGGAGCGAGAAGTAATCGAAAACCTTGTTCCGCGTGTAGTTGGAATGGGCGCAATGGACGCGCTTTATCTACTCGAAAACTCTGGATTGAAAGTGACATTGGTAGGTTCTGGAGTTGTAAGAAGACAATCTGTATTACCCGGAACGAGAGCGACAAGAGGTCGTGAAATAACTATTCATCTGTCATGAAATTGCTGAAGGACATATTATATAGAGCCGGAATCGAAGAGGTGATTGGTTCCACGAATGTGGCTATCGAAAGCATCTGCATTGACTCCCGTCTTGCAAAGAAATTCTCTCTTTTTATTTCCGTTAAAGGCACATTGGTTGACGGACATAAATTCATTGAAACGGCCGCAGAGCAAGGTGCGCTAGCAATTGTTTGCGAAGAACTTCCTGAAACCCTACTTCCTGAGGTTAACTACATCCAAGTAAAAAATAGCCGATTTGCAGCTGGCATAATTGCTTCTAATTTCTACGATAACCCCTCAGAGAATCTAAAACTAGTTGGAATTACAGGAACCAACGGAAAGACTACCTGCGTCACCCTACTCTATGAGTTATTTATCCAACTCGGATACAAAGTTGGCCTAATCTCAACGGTGAGGAACTTAATAAATGGTGAGGAAATAAAAGCAACTCACACCACACCAGACCCAATTAGCCTGAATGCCCTTTTGGCCGATATGGTTGAAGTTGGATGCGAGTACTGTTTTATGGAAGTGAGTTCTCACGCCTTGGACCAGCATCGCGTAGCAGGAATAAACTTTACCGGTGCAATTTTCACCAATATTTCTCACGATCATCTTGATTACCACAAAACCTTCGACCACTACATAAAGTCGAAAAAAATGTTGTTCGACAATCTTCCGAGCACCTCGTTTGCACTTGTAAACATGGACGATAGAAATGGCGATGTGATGGTGCAAAACACTAAAGCCAAAGTCATCACTTATGGTTTGAAATCGATGGCTGATAGAAAGGCCAAAATTCTTGAAAACAACCTTACTGGTTTGATTCTGAACATCGATGGACAAGAAGTCATCACTCGATTGATTGGGTCATTCAACGCTTACAACATATTGAGTGTTTACGGTGCCGCTATTGAATTGAAAGAAGAGAAACTTCAGATTCTTACAACGCTAAGCAATCTTCATTCTCCAGAAGGCCGGTTTGAGTTTATTAAGACAGAAAACAACATTCTGGGAATTGTCGATTACGCACATACTCCAGACGCATTAAAAAATGTGCTTTCAACTATTCGTGGGTTAAGAACTGGCAACGAAAAAATCATCACGTTAGTCGGTTGCGGTGGAGACCGAGACAAAAGCAAGCGTCCGGAAATGGCACGTATTGCCGCAGAAGGTTCGGACAAAGTGATTCTTACTTCAGACAATCCGAGAAGCGAAGACCCTGAAGCTATTCTAGCCGACATGAAGAAAGGTCTTGATCCTGTTTTGATCAGAAAAGCAGTAAGCATCGCAGATCGAGCGGAAGCAATTAGAACAGCATGCATGCTTGTTCAGCCTGGTGACATCATTCTAGTTGCTGGAAAAGGCCACGAGAAATATCAAGAAATAAAAGGAGAGAAACATCCTTTTGACGATATGGAAGTTTTATCAACCAACCTAAAACAGATCTGCTAATGCTGTATCATCTGTTTGACTTCCTTCAAGAAAATTACAATCTGCCAGGTGCGGGTGTTTTCAAATACATCTCATTTAGAGCTGCGGCAAGTATCATCACTTCGCTGATTTGCTCAATGGTAATTGGCAAAAAAGTGATAGAATATCTTCAACTGAAGCAGGTTGGGGAAATCGTTCGCGATTTGGATTTGGCCGGACAAATTCAGAAGCAAGGAACGCCAACCATGGGCGGAATTATCATCCTTTCTTCCATTCTCATCCCTACGCTACTTTTCGCACAACTTGATAACGTATATGTGATTTTGATGATTGTTTCTACCATCTGGTTAGGCACAATCGGGTTTATCGATGATTACATCAAAGTGTTCAAAAAAGATAAAGAAGGACTAGCGGGGAAATTCAAGGTTTTGGGACAGGTTGTTATCGGAATTATCGTTGCCTGCACCCTTTATTTTAACGAAGACGTTTCTGTAAAAGAACGACTCGTAAGCGGTGGTGAGCCAATGGAAGTAGTGGTCGATGGGAAAACGGTCAAGGTTCAAAGCACTCCCGTTTACGGAGAAGCCGAACATTCTTTGGTTACCACAATTCCATTTTTCAAAAACAACGAACTTGATTATAGTTCACTTCTCGGGTTTCTTGGTGATAACGCTTCCAAATGGGGTTGGTTAATTTTCATTCCAATCGTAATTTTTATTGTAACAGCTGTTTCAAACGGAGCCAATCTTACCGATGGATTAGACGGTTTAGCAACTGGAACATCTGCTATTGTTGGCATCACGCTAGCCATTCTTGCCTACGTATCAGGCAACATCATTTTTGCTGATTATCTGAATATAATGTACATCCCAGGCTCTGGTGAGTTGGTTGTATTTATAGCCGCATTCATTGGCGCTTGTGTTGGTTTCTTGTGGTACAATCAGTATCCAGCACAAGTATTTATGGGCGATACAGGAAGTCTCGCTTTAGGAGGAATTATAGCCGTTTTCGCACTTGCAATCCGTAAAGAATTATTGATCCCAATTTTATGCGGAGTGTTTCTAATGGAGAACCTATCCGTAGTAATGCAGGTGACCTACTTTAAGTACACCAAGAAGAAATTTGGAGAAGGAAAACGCATCTTTTTAATGTCACCTCTTCATCATCATTTCCAGAAAAAAGGAATGCACGAAGCCAAAATTGTTGGCCGTTTCTGGATTGTGGGCTTGATGCTAGCCGTACTTACCCTCGTAACACTAAAACTTAGATAATGGCAGAGCGACTTGTCATATTAGGTGGTGGCGAAAGCGGCACTGGTGCGGCTTATCTGGGTCAGAAAAAAGGCTGGGATGTTTTCCTTTCGGACAAAGGCAAGCTGAAGAAAGAGTATGCCGAAAATTTGGATAAGTGGAAGATTGATTACGAGGAAGGAACGCACTCAGAAGAGAAAATCCTGAATGCTGACTTAGTAATCAAAAGCCCCGGCATTCCAGAGACTTCTCCGTTGGTTCAATCGCTTAGAAAGAAAGGCATAGCAGTGGTATCTGAGATTGAATTCGGATTAAAATACACCAATGCTAAAACCATTGGTATTACTGGAACAAACGGTAAAACCACTACAACCCTCCTGACGCATCACATGCTTGAAAAATCAGGGTTAAACGTTGGATTAGCTGGCAATGTGGGCAAAAGTCTCGCTTGGCAAGTAGCTGATAAAGAGTTCGATTACTTGGTGATTGAGCTAAGTAGTTTTCAGCTAGACGGAATGTTTGATAGCCGAATAAACCTTGCAGTGCTTTTAAACATCACGCCAGATCATCTAGATAGATATGCTGGAATGGATGAATACATCGCATCCAAAATGCGCATTGCTCAGAATCAGACTTCAGACGATGCTTTCATCTACTGCGCGGATGATGAAAACATTACATCAGCTTTAAAAACAGCTAATCGTTCAGCAAAAAATTACCCTTTCTCCCTAAAACAAACAGTTGCGCAAGGCGCTTACTCAGACCAAAATAATCTCAACATAAACCTCAATAATTCAAATTTCACCATGTCCATTCACAAACTCGCATTGCAGGGCAAACACAACAATTACAATTCTATGGCATCTGGGATTGTAGGTAGGTTGGTAGAACTGCGCAAAGATCTCGTAAGAGAAAGCCTAAGTGATTTCAGCGCTGTAGAACACCGATTAGAAAACATCGGAACAGTTCACGGTATTGATTTCATTAACGACAGCAAGGCCACAAACATCAACTCCACGTGGTATGCTTTGGAGTGCCAAAATCAGCCAGTAATCTGGATTGTTGGTGGTGTTGACAAGGGCAACGACTATTCAATCGTAGCCGAGCTTGTTAAAGACAAAGTGAAAGCCATCATCTGCCTTGGAGAAGACAACGAAAAAATCCATAAAGCATTCGAAGGAATTGTTGAAACCATTGTGGACACCATTAGCGCTGAAGAAGCCGTGAAAACCAGCTATTACTTAGGAAAGAAAGGAGATGCCGTCCTGCTTTCTCCAGCATGCGCCAGCTTCGACTTGTTTGAGAATTATGAAGACCGTGGACGTCAATTCAAAATTGCCGTAAAGTCCCTATAAAAACCTGCCAAAACCTATTCCCACTATGAAAAACAAATCCTGGAATAAAGACGTGCAAACCGAAGAGCAAGTAATGTTCAACAGTTTGCTAGAATTGAGAAAGCAAATTATTGAGGAGAGTGTTTCTGACGTTCAAAGTACGCGTCACAGACAAGAGCGCATTGGAGAATGGAACGAGATTGAATTCATTAACGATTCTAAGGCAATCAACGTTGATTTGACTTGGTACTCGTTAGAGCGATTGCAAGGCACCGCAGTTTGGATTGTTGGCGGATTGCAGGAAGGACAAGATTACAGTATGCTGAAAGAATTGGTAACAGACAAGGTGCGCGGTATTGTTTGTCTTGGGCGAGAAAACAGCAATGTTTTCAAAACATTTATGAGCCATGCTGATGTAATTGTAGGTGCTAGCACTGCTGAGAATGCGGTAAAAGCGGCAGTAGCATTAGCGCAACCAGGAGACAAGGTGATTCTTTCTCCAGCCTGCCCAAGCCACGATTTATTTGAGAGTTATGAGGATCGTGGAAATCAATTTACCAAAGCGGTAAAAAAGCTTTTAGAGAAGAAATAAGGTGAAACTGTTGATGCGCAAATATCTCCAAGGAGACATGGTCATTTGGGCCGTGGTATTCCTGCTATCCCTTATTTCGGTGATGGCGGTATACAGCGCAACCAACAATTTAGCGTATGTCCAAAAAGGTGGCAATGCCGAATTCTATCTCATTAAACACGCACTCATTATTGTGCTTGGCTGGGGCTTAATCTACTTAATTCACAAAGTCCCGCACCAGTATTTTTCCAGAGTCGCTCAGATTCTAATGTGGGTATCAATACCGCTATTAGCGATAACACTTGTAGCTGGAACATCAGTTAACTCTGCCTCTAGATGGTTAACCGTTCCTGTGATTAACATGTCTTTTCAAACGTCAGATTTAGCTAAGCTGGCGCTGATCGCCTACCTAGCTCGTCAGCTATCGAAGCGGCAAGATTCCATGGACGATTTCAAGGGCGGTTTCCTACATATCGTATGGCCAATATTGCTGATTTGCGCACTCATTTTACCCGCTAATTTTTCAACAGCGGCAGTTCTTTTCGCAACCTCAATGGTCATTCTATTTATTGGCCGTGTTAAGTTCATTTATTTAGCTGGGCTGATGGGTTCTATCCTAGTCGGAGGACTTATTACAGTCCTTCTAGCTATGGCCTTACCAGAAGAATCGGTGGCCAAAGTTTTGCCTCGTTTCCCTACTTGGAAAGCAAGGATTGAAACCTTCACCAGCACCGAAAAATCACCTGCTTCAGCAGACGCGAACTATCAAACGGAGCAAGCCAAGATTGCCATTGCGCAAGGCGGTATTATGGGCGTTGGACCAGGAAACAGCGTTCAGAGGAATCGTCTTCCTAGCGCGTTCGCGGATTTCATTTATGCCATTATTATTGAAGAATGGGGAATGGTTGGAGGATTCAGCATTCTATTCCTCTATCTCATCCTTCTTTTTAGAGGATTGAGGATTGTACACAAAGGCACAACCGCCTTCGGAACCCTGCTGGCCTTCGGATGCATGTTCAGTCTCATATTTCAGGCATTTATAAATATGGCCGTAGCCGTAAACCTGTTCCCAGTTACGGGTCAGGCGTTACCCCTTTTAAGCATGGGAGGAACCTCAATTTGGTTTACCTCTATTGCCATAGGAATGATTTTAAGCGTAAGCCGTTCGCTGAAAGAAAACGAAGAACCTGAAGCAGAACTAGCTCATGTCTAAGGTTAAAATCATCATATCGGGTGGCGGCACGGGCGGACATATCTTTCCGGCAATTGCAATTGCAAACGCCTTGAAAAAACTGGAGTCTGGTATCGAGATTCTATTCGTGGGCGCCTTAGGCAAAATGGAAATGGAAAAAGTTCCAGCCGCAGGTTACACGATTATTGGGCTCAATATTGCCGGGCTCAACCGGAGCAATATGCTCAAGAATTTGGCCTTCCCTTTCAAGTTGATTGCAAGCCTCTTGAAGTCTCGCAAAATCATCAAAGACTTTAAGCCAAATGCTGTTGTTGGAGTTGGCGGGTTTGCCAGCGGGCCAGTCATGTTTGCGGCAAGCACCAAAGGCATACCAACAGTAATTCAGGAGCAGAATTCTTACGCAGGAATAACGAATAAAATTCTTGGCGCTAAAGCGAAAAAGGTTTGTGTGGCGTACGATAACATGGACAAATTCTTTCCTGCTAGCGCGATTATTCGAACTGGAAATCCCGTTCGACAGGACATCCTAAATCTTGACGGAAAACGAGAAGAAGGAATGAAGTCATTCAACCTCGACTCTTCCAAGAAAACGCTTCTTGTTATTGGTGGAAGTTTAGGCGCGCGCTCTATGAATTTGGCCGTTCAAGCCAACATCAAAGCATTCATGCAAGCCGACATTCAAGTGGTTTGGCAAACAGGCAAACACTTTATTGACGAAGCCAAAAAATCTGTTGAAGATGCAAACAACTTCTTTGTCTCTGATTTCATCTACACGATGGATCAAGCTTACGCAGTTGCAGATGTGGTTCTGTCAAGAGCTGGAGCGAGTTCTATTTCGGAATTATGCATTGTAGGCAAGCCTGCTATTTTGGTTCCTTTCCCGTTTGCAGCAGAAGACCACCAAACTAAAAACGCACAAGCATTGGTTGACATTGATGCCGCTATTCTAGTACCTGATAATGAAGCCGGAAAGCGCGCTTGTCAAGAAGCGCTAGCCTTAATTTCTGATGATGATCAAATTGCAAAACTGAGCACGAACATTAAGACACTAGCCCTTCCTAATGCAGACGAAGTAATTGCAAAAGAAATCCTAAAACTGGCGAGAGCGGCATGAAGGATTTAAAGCAAATACAAGCTGTTTACCTAATTGGCATTGGCGGCATAGGCATGAGCGCTTTGGCGAGATACTTTTACGCACAAGGGAAAATTGTTGGTGGCTATGATCGCACTTCTACTAGTCTTACTGAAGAGTTGGAATCAACGGGCATTTCCGTTCATTACCAAGATGCGGTAGATGTAATTGATGAGGTATTCAAAAACATAGATTCTACATTAGTTATCTATACGCCCGCAGTTGTTTCTAACCATTCAGAATTAGGCTTTTTCAGGTCGAATGGATTTGAGGTTTTGAAACGCTCACAGGTTCTGGGAGAACTATCAAAAACTTACGAAACCATTGCCGTGGCTGGAACTCACGGAAAGACAACCACAAGTTCAATCATCGCGCATTTATTGAAATGTTC
>JBLHEU010000119.1:0-9885 GCA_047614525.1 Bacteroidia bacterium
TTCAAATTTCTGTGTAAAGTTTGTTGTTATAGGCGGGGAGGGAAGGTTTATTGGTAAGTTGATTACAGACGAGCTGGGAATGGTAAAATCGACCGAATAGGCCATATTGAACGTTCTTAGCTCATCGAACAGTTTGCAACCGGTAAAAACGGCTGCAATAAGTAGCACTGGGATTAGCTTTTTCATTGTAACATAAGTTTAGTTGAATAATTAAAAGTGGTGGTTTCAACATTCACCAAGTAGATTCCAGAGACTAGAAACGACACATCAATGTTTGTCTTCCATAATTCGTTTATGACTATTCTTCCCGTAGCATCTAAAACCGTAATTACAGCTTTGTTCAGCGAGTGATTATCATCGGTCTTAATTGCTAAAACTCCGTTTGTAATTGGGTTACTAAGTACTGTAATAGAATGATTTTTTGCCTCAGAAATAGAAACATTACCAAGGGTTTGAAAAGCGTTTATCCTACCAGACCCAATTTGTCCGCTTAAACCCGGATTTTCTGCATCAATGTTCTCACACCCTTGCAGTAAGCGCTGCTTTATTTGCTGTGCATTAAATGATGGGAATTGTGCCTTAACCAAAGATGCAAGCCCAGCGGTAATTGGCGTTGCCATTGAAGTTCCACTTAGGTTTCCGTAAGTGTTATTACCTTCCGTTAATGTGCTGTAAATATCTTGTCCAGGCGCCATTAAATCGATAGTGGTTCCTCGGTTTGAAAACGATGCAATTTGATCAGCAGAATTAGTGGCTCCAACACTTATCGTTTCTGGATAAGCAGCTGGATAATGTAAGTTTTGATTTCCGTCATTTCCAGCAGCGGCAATCATAACTATTCCTGAAGAAGCTACTTGTTCAATCAACATTCGCAGGGTAACATTATCGCTACCAATTCCCCAGGACATGTTAATGATATCTGCACCACTACGCATGGCGTAAAAAATACCGTCCAACGCACCGCTTAGCGCAGAACCGTTAGCATCGCTTGCAATTTTTACCGGTAAAATTTTGCACTGATAACCAATAGAAGCCATACCAACTCCATTGTTTGAAACTGCTCCGATTAAACCAGAAACGTGCGTTCCATGGATAAAACCATCTCCATTTCCTGTTGAGCCTGCAGGTGGTTTCGGATTATTATCTCGATCAACTACATCATAACCATTAAAATCATCTGCATACCCATTACCATCATCATCTAAAAAACCTAAACCACCAGTCTCCGCTGCATTAATGTAAATATTAGCTGCCAAATCTTGATGATCAATAGCAATGGCATTATCCAAAACTGCAACTAAAACACTTGCGGATCCGGTGGTAGTATTCCAGCCTAATTCTGCATCAATTTTTGACAAAGACCATTGGTTCGACTGCAAGTCGTTGGGCGTAAAAAACAGCTGCGCCATTGGGTTCTTCTCTGCAAACTCCACAAACGGTAGCAACTCCAATGCTGAAATCAAAGCATCTACAGCAGAAATGCTTGAAAACACTACGCGATAAATACTATCCAATGAACTTGTAGGCATTGGAAACGGCTTGTAAATGCTGTCTACATCATAAGTATTATAAACAAAGTCTAAGGCTAAATCCCCTCCTGTGTAGTTTTCCAAATCAAATCCAGGATTGGTAGATATCTTAAGGTGAACTTGTCCATCAACAAAATCTGGACTTACCGTTTGTGCCTGTACCAAACCACAAATTGCAACTGTACAGCAGACTATGATAAACGACTTTAAATGTAATTTTCTGTTCATGTTTTCTTTTTTGGAGATGATTTGAGACTGATAAAATTAGCAGTAAGCCAAAGATGTTTTTTGATTCGGAAACAATTCAATCAACAAAGTGATTCTTGCGCTCCGTTTCACCTAATCAGGAGATACTTACGGAAATTTTCGAAAAGTGGTTTCCAAGAAAAAAATTAGTTGCGTTTGATTCTAATTACTACCTACCGGAACAATCTTGCAAACAGCTCTTTCATTATCCGAAATCACGCTCACCAAAACCATTCCTTTATTGCCTTGCAGTCTAGATATACGGAACCGATTGTAACCTCGATTAAGGCTATGGACTCGACTATAAATGTTACGACCCACGGCATCTTGAAGCTGAATGGTTGCCGCCTCAGTTTCACCCCAAATTACCTCCACATAATCTCTTTTAACTGTAATGGTATTCTCGGACGTTGGTGCTTCTTGAAAGAGAGTTTCTTCTAGTCCAACTGTACCAACCCCAAAATTTAACTTCAAGACAATCGGTAGGTGGTCGCTCATAAAGTATAGCGATGAAAGAATTTGATTAGACCATTCTCCATCGTTACAATCTGTAATACTTGAATTGTAGCATGAGCCCGTGTTGCCTAAAGCGTAATATGAATCTGGTTCATAAACTATCGTATTCCAGTTGTAGAACATATTAGAAGATAGCATTACAAAATCGAAACGATCATCTACTCCACCGCCTGCACCATCTCCAAAAATGGAAGACGACCTGGTACTTTGCGTAAGCACGGATTTAGGGTGAAAACTGCTTGATGTCCAGTTTCCTGGCGTACTAATTGGGTCTTTTAGTTGAATGTAATTTGTGCTATCAAGTATCTCCTGATAAGCTGGCTCTTCGCTTGAATACACATTAAAATCACCCGCAAAAATCACATTGGCTTCAGCTGGCAAGAAAGCTAGGTATGTGGTTAAGGTTTGTACCATTTCCAACCTTGCTTCTTCGTTAGATGTACCCTGACTACTTTTTAAGTGTGTGACAAAAACGAAGACAAAAGCAGTATCGGCCCCGGATGCAAGATTTGGGTTACGGTAATAAAGTTGGTACTTATTAATGTCTCGGGTGGCCGTCATCAGATAACCTTCATCCACCAATCCGAACAAGTCGGCATTGTAAATCATGGCTTGTTGCAACTTCCAATTGCTACTTGAATTACTTTGCTGAGGAACAAACGTGGTAGCCGCGTAAGAAGATGTGAGCCCAGAAAAACTCTCATTCAATATCAACTGAAGACCGCTGTCAGACTTCAATTCTTGAATGAGGAAAATATCTGGTTCAACGTAGTTGATTAATTGCTTGAGCGTGTCCTCGCGCCCAGCAATATTGCCAGTAGGAAAATTGAGAACATTGTAAGACATTATTGTTGCCTGATCTTGGGCAAAAAGCCCGAAAGACAACAACAAAAAGGCAAACGAAAACGTGCTTTTAAACATTTTTCAAAGATACTCCTATTTTATGCTCAACCAGTTACAATCTGAATACACTTAGTGAAACAAAATTTGACTCATTCTGTTCTTTTCAAAACCGTTAAATAAGATTCTATCGCATTAACTGAAATCAGCTTGCTTTTCATCTAATTCTGGCGAAAACAAAAAATCATAAGTAATTGATTACTTGAATCTTAGCTTTTACAAAATTTTGAACTTTCAGAAGAAAACCGGGAAGAAAGAGTTAACCGATAGAACCCCACTATTGCCATCTGGTCGTTATACTGAGCAAATATTCGTTGGCGCTTCATGTTTTATCTTAGCGCGAGGTTGTTAAGTACAATTAGTTCTTGTCCGCGCGGGTACTTTTAAGTCAGTCTTACCCTACTTATTTGCAAAATGCAATACCAACGAATGGGTAGCTAGCTTTTCTACAGCAAGAGGTCTAGAACACTCTCCAAGCTTCGAACATTTGATTTTTCAATCTTTTTAAAGCTGATTTACCACCGATTTCCAAAATAATAAGGACACCTATTTAGGGTAGTTCCAAGTACAATTATGAATATCCAGCTCATTAACACAAGACTATCAACCCAAAAGTATTTCCATCGGAACGTATTGATAATTACTTTGGCAACTCGCAATGGCAGGTAAGCTTGATAATAATTCGTTACAACTCGGGACCATGCCCGTGTTCCTCACTTCTATCGCGACCATTTTAGGAGCAATCCTTTTCCTACGTTTTGGTTATGCTGTTGCTAATGTAAGTTTAGTTGGCACCATCACTTTGGTTGTAATCGCCAACTTGGTAACAGTTCCAACGGCTTTAGCTGTTTCTGAAATTGCCACAAACCAAAAGGTCGAAGGTGGCGGTTTATACCACATTATTTCTCGTTCGTTTGGACTGAATATTGGGGCCGCAATTGGAATTGCCTTGTACCTAAGTCAGGCCATTTCCATCTCCTTTTACGTGGTGGCATTTACGGAAGCATTTATGCCTTACATAAATCAATGGGTGTCACTCATTGGCTACAAAATTCTTTACACCCAAGTCATCAGTGTTCCAACGGTGATAATCATTAGTGCACTAATGCTCTATAAAGGAGCGGATATTGGTATTAAGCTGATGTATTTGGTAGTGGGGTTACTTACTGTTTCGCTGATAATGTTCTTCCTTGGGAATACAGGTTACGAAGCCAATTTCAACACAATTACAGACCACATAGAAAAGCCAGACGACTTCTTTATGGTATTTGCGATTTGTTTTCCAGCCTTTACTGGAATTGCCGCGGGTATTGGATTGTCAGGTGATTTGAAAGATCCAAAAGTGGCCATTCCATTGGGAACCATTCTAGCCACACTTGTTGGAGGTCTAATTTATATTGCCGTGGCTTATAAACTTTTCATTTCTGTTTCTCCAGAGGACATGGGAAGCAACATGATGATTATGGAAAATATTGCGCTTTGGGGGCCGATAATTCCGATTGGTTTAGCCGCGAGTACAATTTCTTCCGCTCTGGGGTCTTTAATTATCGCTCCGCGAACTTTGCAAGCCATTGGCAAAGACCAAATTTTCCCTTCAGAAACTGTAAATAACTGGCTCGCAAAGGGAACAGAAAAGGGGAATGAGCCCCTAAATGGCTCGATGATAACTGCTGGAATTGCATTTGTTTTTGTACTGTTTGGATCGGTAAACTTTGTGGCTGAGATTATTACCATGTTTTTCATGGTAACCTACGGAGCTATTTGCCTCATCTCTTTCCTTGAGCATTTTGCCGCTGACCCATCTTATAGGCCAACATTCCGATCTCGTTGGTATATCTCGCTTTTAGGAGCGGTATTGAGTGTTTGGCTCATGTTTAAGATTAATACGTTGTATGCCATATTAAGTCTAAGCCTCATGCTCCTGATTTACTTCGGAGTAACTTATTTGAGTCCTCATAAAACTCAAATGGCAAAGGTTTTTCAAGGAGTAATCTTTCAATTAAGTAGAAGGTTGCAAGTGTTCTTGCAGAAGTCTGATACGGGCGAAGAAGACGATCACTGGCGTCCAGCTGTGGTTTGTGTAACCAGTCATTCGTTTGAACGATTTGCCGCTTTTGATATGCTTAGATGGATTTCGCACAAGTATGGCTTTGGCACCTTCATTCATATGATTGAGGGATATTTATCGAAGAAAACCCATTTAGAAGCGAAGGAAGCACTACAGCGTTTAATTAAAATGGCTGACAGTTCTAGCAGTAACGTTTATCTCGATACACTGATAAGCCCATCTCCTACTTCGGCCATTGCACAGGTAATTCAATTACCAGGTATTTCTGGCAAGGACAATAACATGTTGATGTTTGAATTCTCTAGAAGTCACCCCGAGGATTTAGAGCAAATTGTTGAGAATTACTCCATCATCCGGTCTGTGAATTTTGACACTATAATTCTTGGAAGTACAGAAAAAGGGTTCGGTTATCACAACCAGATGCACATTTGGATTACCCCAACCGATTATGAAAATGCTAACCTGATGATTTTATTAGGCTACATTATGCTTGGGCATCCAGATTGGAAAGATTGTGAGATTAGCATAAACGCCATTGTTCGGAAAGATCAGTTTGACGAACAGAAAGACTACTTATTAGGGTTAACGCGTAGTGGAAGGCTCCCCATTTCTTCTAAAAACATTAATGTGATTGTTCAGGAGGAAAATAGAAGTTCAAAAGAAATTATCTGTGAACGTTCTACAGAAGCAGACCTTATTTTACTAGGTTTTCGTGGTGAAAGCATGAAACGAAATGGTGCAGAAATCTTCCGCGGATATGAAGGCCTTGGAAACATTCTTTTCGTTCATGCTGTGAATGAGAAAGAGATAAGCATGTTATAGGTTCTGATTATCAAACCGTTACATTTTTAGCTTTAACTTTGATTACACTCTATGCTTTTCGAGCCATGCAAGTATGTTTAAGCAATACGCCCATAAAACCTTTCAAAGAAATATTCGTCTAGAGGCCTGATGTTTTCCCTTAATTCCAATAACAGGCAAGGACTTTCTGATAGCGAACTCATTGAGCGCTACAAATACTCGTTCGATAATGTGTACATCGGAGTCCTCTTTCAGCGATACTCTCACATGCTATTTGGTGTATGTCTCAAATACATGAGGGATGAGGAGAAAGCCAAGGATGTTGTGATGGATGTCTTTGAAAAAGTGCTGAAAGACCTAAAACGCCATGAGGTTGACAACTTCAGAACTTGGGTTTATAGCGTTGCTAAAAACCAATGTCTCATGGAATTGAGAAAACATAAGAGACACGAGAACCGACAAGAAGACTATCAGCATTTTACAAAAGAGATCGTGGAATTTGACATTCCTGAGCATCTGAACGGTGACAGCCAAGGTGAAACAGATGCCAAACTAAATATTGCAATGGATGCGATTAAAAAGGAACAACGAGATTGTATTCGGTTGTTTTATTTTGAAAAGAAATCTTACGAAGAAATTGAAGCGCAAACAGGATATTCCTACAAAGAAGTGAAAAGTTATTTGCAAAACGGAAAGCGAAATCTGAAAATTCAGCTCACCAAACTAAATGAGTAATACACCTTACATACAGGACGATTTTGGAAGTCAGATTCCTTTGTTAGACGACTACGGCAATCTGTCTGTTGAGGCTATTATGCTCTATACTGAGGACAAGCTGACTGCAGCTGATAGAAAAGTCGTTGACGATTTTGTAGCTACCGATGAAATGTCTAAAGATGCTTTAGAAGGATACGCACATACAACCAACGCAAGTAAAACAAGATATCAATTAGGACAGCTAAACTCAGAAATACAAAAGTCCTCCGGAGCTAAGGCTTTCTCAGCACTTGCTCAACCTAAAAAGGAATTTGAATACCGAAAACTTGCTGCTGCAATTGCGCTGCTTGTGGCCGTTGGTGGTGGGACTTTCTTTGCCTCACAATTCTTTGGAGAAAGCGAGCTAGCTGATGGCACCGTAAAGGAAGAAGAAGCTCATAAAAAGATTCAGAGCGCTAAAAACGATGAGCCAATTATTACCGAAGTTGACTCTTCAATACAGGTTGCTGACAACAACATTTTAACGGACAACGAGGAAAGCGTAGCCGTTTTAGATTTGAAGAAAAAGACTGATGAAAAACGTTTATCCTCTACAAGCGAAATTGATTCCCCAGCGGCAAATTTTATGTACGATGAGATTCTGGCGCAAGTAGCCGCAGAAGAGAAAAACTTAGCTCCAGCATCTGCTGATCAAACTGATAGTGAAGATGTAAATGATGCCGTTGAAAGACCTCTAAGTTCTGGTATAGCGAATGCTGAAACCCAAGGAACCAAACAAGAATTGGAGCAGTCTGAGTTATTAGCTAAAGGGCAAGATAAAGACAAGTTCCAAGAAGGAATGACCGATAAAGAAGACAAGAGATTGAGCGAAATAAGAGTTGAAGATGTTGCAAAATTGGCCAGTGCGCAATTGGAAGAAGAAAGACAAATAACGGCTCCTTCTGCTTCTGTCGCAAATCAAGTAGAAGGTTACAATAACGCTTCGCGCGATGAAACATCGGCTAGATTTCCTGGTGGCGATTTAGAGATGTACAAGTTTATTGAGAACAATAAACAGTACACGGATGAAATGCAGAGTCAAGGTTTACGCGGGACGATTGTGATTTCTTTTCAAATCGCAAAAGACGGAAAAGTTGAAAAAGCGAAAATCAAATCTGGCTCAGAAGAATTACTAAGACAAGATGCTCTTAGGGTTATACAGTCAATGCCAGATTGGGAACCAGCAAAACGAGGTAACGGGAACTCGACCAAATCAGCAAAAGTGGTTGTAATTAAGTACAACTAGTCTTTTAGAGCTAGGGTTTATGACCAATTAATCAGTCTCTTATCAAGTTTACTATTCCTTTGACAGTGTGTCTATCTAAATCGGCAAACTCACGGAAAGTGATTCGATAGGCGTACGTTCCAACTGGCGCTTCTTTGCCAGTGTTCTTGTTCCTACCATCCCACTTCTTAGAGTACTCTCCAGTGTACCAAACCACTTTCCCCCAACGGTCATAAATTTCCATATCGTAGCTCTCAAGCTCTATTCCCTCTCCTTGTGGAAAGAAGAAGTCGTTGATGCCGTTGATGCCAGGAGTAAAAGCATTCGGCACGTAAACCAAAAGCATTGGGTCAATATTTACATATCGATAAGCCGTGTCTACACAGAAACCATTAGATGCCAATAAGGCAACTAGGTAATCTCCTGCTCTGTCGTATTTAAATCTTGGGTCACGTTCGTTTGATGACTCTCCATTCCCAAAGAACCAAGTCCATTGCGTTGTTCCATTTGGATTATTCAAAAACTGAACCTCTTGATCAATAAGTGTTTCTCCTTCTATTCTGTAATCAAACGATGCTGAAGGATAAGGTAAATCATCTAAAACAGGGGAGAAAACCGAGTCCTGACATCCGTTGGCATCAGTGACAACAACTTCATAAGATCCGACACCCAACTCATAATTAACGCCAGATGTTACTCCATTGTCTTTCCATAAGAACGTATATGGTGGAGTTCCTAATTCTACATCAACAATTGCAGCACCTAACCCTTGTCCGCAAGTATCTGTTAAATAGCGAGGTGCAAGCAACATCGAGGATGGATTATCAAACTCAAGTTCAACATCCAGTTCACAACCATTGGCATCAAGAACGCTGGCGGTATAAATACCAGGAGAAAGGTCTATTACTGCATTACCTGTTTGAGAAGCAGGATCATTCCAACTAGTAATTCCATAAGGGGTTGTTCCTCCAATAACTGAAGTTATTGAAGCAGTTCCTTCATTCCCATTAAAACAAAGAACTGGTGTTGTAACAGTTTCAATTTCGATGATATCTGGCTGAAATAACTCAACATCATCCGTAATCGAACAACCATTAGCATCTGTAGCGGTAACAAACAATATACCTGCTTCTAAATCAATAAATGTATAATCCGATGGACTGGAAATACTTTGAACTGGCAAACCAAACACATCAGAAATTTCAAAGAAATATGGAGGCACTCCACTCTGTGAAACGCCTACTTCGCCATCTGCACTTTCAAAGCAGTTGAGGTTAACCGGGCTTAGGTACAATTGCAATGGCGTAAGTGGTTCTGTAACCGTTATAGATGATGTAACAGAACAGCCTGTTGCATCATCGGCAGTAATCAAATAACTACCAGCAGATAAGCTATCAAGCATTGCGGCTCCATTAATCTGTGGGTTCGATTGAAGAGTATTACCAAAGGCATCCGTCCATTCTACATCAAAAGGCGCTGTTCCTCCAGCTACCGTAATAGACGCATCCCCAACTGTACCACCAAAGCATTGGTTGTCCGTAATAACGGCATCAATAACTATCGGTAAAGCTGGCTCAACTTCTGCCAGCACACCTGCAGTACAACCGGCATCATCAGTTACACTAATAGTATACATACCTTCAATCAATGCTGTAAAAGTGTAAGGCCCATTAAGTGGTGCGCTTGTTTCTAACACGCCACTTATATCCGAAATCTCATAAACCCAAGGGCCAACTCCGTTTCCTGTCGCTTCGACTGAACCATCAGCCATTCCTGAACATGAATTACCTGTAACAAGGGTATCTGGAGGCGGACAACAATCATAATCTGTGATAAAGTTGGG
Source organism: Bacteroidia bacterium (assembly GCA_047614525.1). Lineage (GTDB taxonomy): Bacteria > Bacteroidota > Bacteroidia > UBA10329 > UBA10329 > UBA10329. The sequence continues at coordinate 9,885 of JBLHEU010000119.1, forward strand.
C
>JBLHEU010000120.1:0-9814 GCA_047614525.1 Bacteroidia bacterium
ATATGTGGCTGGCGAAACCAAAACACAAGTAATTGACTTTTTTCTTTGCTCACCAAACGTAGAGTTGCAAGAAATCAATGTCATCAATCTCGACTTCAAATATTCTGACCATCAACCTGTATTGATGACGGTAAAACTCAAGTAACATGTCAAAATATGTCTTAGCGTTAGACCAAGGGACTACAAGTTCGCGCGCTATTCTATTCGATAAAAAAGGTGCCATTGCAGGCCGTTCTCAAAAGGAATTCACGCAGTTTTTCCCAAAATCTGGTTGGGTAGAACACGACCCAATGGAAATCTGGAGTAGCCAATTAGAAGTGGCACAAGCCGTGCTAAAAGAAAACAATGTTCCGGCAAAAGACATCGCGGCAATCGGAATTACCAATCAACGTGAAACCACAATTGTTTGGGATAGAAAAACAGGTAAGCCCATTTACAACGCCATTGTTTGGCAAGACCGAAGAACAGCTTCTATCTGCGATAAACTAAAAGCTGATGGGTTAGAGAAAGAAATACGAAACCGAACAGGCTTAGTGGTTGATGCCTATTTCTCGGGCACCAAGGTAAAGTGGATATTGGACAACGTTAAAGGTGCTAGAAAACGTGCCGAGGCTGGAGAGTTGGCTTTTGGAACCGTTGACTCTTGGCTTATATGGAACTTGACAAGTGGAACTACTCATGTTACAGATTATTCCAACGCCTCTAGAACACTGATTTACAACATCAACGAACTAAAGTGGGATAAGAAACTGCTGAAGTCGATTGATGTTCCTGAATCGGTTTTACCCGAAGTAAAGGACAGCAGTTCGGTCTACGCTAAAACAGAAAAAGCTCTTTTTGGATGCGAAATTCCTATTGCCGGAATTGCTGGCGATCAGCAAGCCGCATTATTCGGGCAAGCATGTTTTGAACCTGGTATGGCCAAAAACACTTACGGAACAGGCTGTTTTATGCTAATGAATACGGGAGAAACCCCAGTAAAATCTAAGCAAGGACTACTTACCACAATTGCTTGGGGGTTAGACGGAAAAGTAGAATATGCCTTAGAAGGAAGCGTGTTTATTGCAGGTGCGGCCATTCAGTGGTTGCGCGATGGTTTAAGGCTGATTGACGAATCGCCAGATTCTGAATATTATGCCATGAAAGTGGAAGACACCGATGGTGTTTATGTTGTTCCAGCCTTCACTGGGCTGGGCGCTCCGTACTGGGACATGTACGCTCGTGGTGCCATGTTTGGGTTGTCCCGTGGAACCTCAAAACACCATATTATTCGGGCTACGCTTGAGTCTTTAGCGTATCAAACCAAAGACGTTTTGGATGCCATGCAGAAGGATTCAAAGATCACCTTAAACGCACTGCGAGTAGATGGTGGCGCTTGTGCCAACGACCTGTTAATGCAGTTTCAGTCTGATATTCTAGATACCGATGTTCAGCGACCTAAGATTATAGAAACTACCGCCTTGGGCGCGGCTTATTTAGCAGGAATTGCGGTTGGCTTCTACAAGAAAGATCAGATTTCTAAAAACTGGGCCATTGATAGAACTTTCAAATCCAACATGTCTGTTAGCGAGAGTAAAAAGCTCTACAAAGGTTGGCAAAAAGCGGTTGAAAGAACCATGAACTGGGAGAATAGCTAAATGACCATTCTAGGCATTTCAGCCTTTTATCATGATTCTGCAGCAGCCTTAATTATTGATGGGAAAATTGTTGCCGCTGCGCAAGAAGAACGTTTTACACGAAAGAAACAAGACGCTTCATTTCCAGTTAATTCAGTGCGGTTTTGTTTAGAGTTTGCCAACATTAAGTTGGAGGATGTTGATTCGATTGCCTTCTACGACAAACCATTGCTCAAGTTTGAACGACTGCTTGAAACTTATTATGCCTTCGCGCCCAGCGGATTCATTTCCTTTCATAAAGCAGTGCCGGTTTGGCTTAGAGAAAAGCTGTTTCACAAGCGTGAAATCCGAAATGGATTAAAGGAAATCAGCGATTCGAAAGAGACGAAAAAGCTTCCTATTCGGTTCCCAGACCATCACCTATCACATGCAGCTTCTGCCTTCTATGCTTCGCCATTTGAGGATGCTGCCATTTTAACAATTGATGGTGTTGGAGAGTGGAGCACCGCAAGCATGGGAAAAGGCTCTGGCAAGGACATTGAAATGCTGGCCACAATGAATTTCCCACATTCCGTTGGGCTCCTTTACTCCGCTTTTACCTACTATCTAGGATTCGAGGTAAACAAAGGCGAATACAAGTTAATGGGGCTAGCTCCATACGGCAACCCGGACGGAGAACGCACGGCTAACTACCGAGAAATAATCACCGAAAATTTGGTGACTGTTTATGACGATGGATCAATTTGGCTAGACCAAGCATACTTCAATTACGCCACTGGTTTACGAATGGCGAAGGACAATAAATGGCTAAAGTTATTCGGCATAAAAAAGCGTGAAGCAAAAGACGAAATGCTAAGCGAGCATTGCGATATGGCTTTGGCAATACAACAAATTACGGAAGACATCTTCCTCAAAATGGCCAAGACTGCCAAGGAAAAAACGGGGTGTAATAATATCTGTTTAGCTGGCGGTGTGGCGCTTAATAGCGTTGCCAACGGCAAACTAATAGATAGTGGTTTGTTCGATGAAGTTTATATTCAGCCTGCGGCTGGAGATGCCGGTGGCGCAATTGGTGCCGCCTTGGCCGCTTACCATATTTTCGAAGAGACAGACCGTACCGCTATTCGTCCAGATGCAATGTCTGGAGCATTGCTTGGCCCTGAATATTCGGATGAGGAAATTGAGAAATCCCTAACCTCGAAAGGCATTACGTTTTTTAAGGCCGAAACAGAAGATGAGCTTGTAGACAAAGTTGCTGACCTAATCGTATCGGCAAACGTTATTGGTTGGTTTCAGGGAAGAATGGAGTTTGGTCCGCGGGCCTTAGGTTGCAGGAGTATTATTGCTGATGCTAGCAATCCAGAAATGCAGAAAAAGGTGAACCTGAAAATCAAGTTTCGAGAAGGGTTCAGGCCCTTTGCTCCTATTCTACTAGAAGAAGATTTACAGCGCTATTTTGATGTAAAAATTCCTTCGCCATACATGTTGCAAGTGCATAAATGGAAAGAAGAATGGCATAAAGAATTACCGGAGAATTACTCTGCTTTACCATGGAAAGAAAAACTAAATGTCGTTAGGTCTGATTTTGCTTCTGTAGCCCATGTTGATATGACCGGGCGTATTCAAACGGTAAGCAAACAAAGCAATCCTTTGATGCATCAATTGCTTTCTAAAGTGAAAGACAAAACAGGTCACGGCATCACCATTAACACCAGTTTTAACGTAAACAATGAGCCTATTGTTTGTTCTCCTGAGGATGCCATAAATGGGTTTCTTAATACAGAAATGGACGTATTGGCCATCGGCTCATTCATAGCCTTAAAAACTGAACAATAAGTATGAAATCGGGTCATAAATTACTCGGTGGGCTTTTGATTCTTATTGGATTACTGATTAACCCCGTTTCTCTTTCATGGCTGTTTTCCAATGATGAGAATATCACAAGTTGGTCTCTTATTGCAGCCATAATTTCGATTGGTTTTATAATTGTACTTCTTGGGGTTGCTGTTTATTCATTCCCAAAAAATGTGTGGCTATCAAAGGTCGGATTAGCTCTTGTTTCTACTGTTTTTACGATCACTTTACTGATTAGCGCAGATCGATTTTACGGGGCATTATTAATGCCAGAAACTTCCCAGCTTTTATTTCCTGCCTACAGCAGAGCTGAACACAATACAGCAGAGTTTGAGCTAGACGTACAAATCAATAACCTCGGTTTTCGCGGAGAAAATACATCCATCAAAAAGAAGAAAAAACGCGTCCTTGTAATCGGAGATTCCTTCACGTTTGGTTGGGGCGTTACGTTGGAGGAAACTTGGGTTGAACTTTTAGGAAACAACTATACCCATGTTGAGTTTCTAAACCTCGGACAAGGCGGAAACCATCCTGGAGATTACGTGCAAGTTGCCAAAAAGGCCATCCCTCTATTAAAGCCAGACGTAGTTATCGTTTGCATTCTTGATGGTAACGACATTCACCAACTAATGCGCGTGGTAGAATACGAGCGAGGACCAAAAGTTGAGGATGAAATTATATTTCTGGACGAGCCGAGAAATGAAAACCTTAAACGTTACTTACACGTCCTACTCCCCCATTTTTCAGTTCGATTCCAACGTTCAAATTCTATTCAAAAAAGATGGCTAAAAGACAGCCGAAACCTGAGCTGGGGTCTTTCAACCGAACAGGATGCGAAGTATGAATTACTGGATGCGAACATTCGAAATGAGTTCGAGCACGGCCGATTAAATCCATCGTTGATTTACGAAGGCCTACATCACCCCAACTTATTTATAGACGCTACGGACACCTCAAATACGCTCTGCAAAAAAGCAATAATTAGGCTACAAGACCATCTTGAAGAAATACGGGCTTTGGCGGACGCGGTAGAAGCCAAAACAATAATGGTTTCTCTTCCTAATAGGCCTTACGGTTTCAAAACTGAATTAAATCAACTAACTGAGCTTGGTTTTAACGTTGCCGGATGCGATACGCTAACTGGGAATATTCCTACTCAGTTAGCACTTTCTCAAACGAAAACAACAACCATTTACCCCTCCATAATTGGTGATTCGCTGTTCTATAAATACGATGGACATTGGAACGCTAACGGAAACCGTATTTTCGCTCAAGAGTTAATTAAAGAACTGGATAATTTACCCGAATGGAAGCATTTTCTGACCTCTTCAAGTTTTTAATGGAGCGTAAAAAATGGTGGCTCACACCCATCGTTTTGGTGCTAATGCTACTTGGTGTTCTTATCGTTTTAGGTGGAGGTACCGCAGTTGCACCGTTTGTTTACACACTATTTTAATGCAACAGGTATATCGGAACATCCTCGTTATAATTGTAGGTTTTTCTGCGCTGCACCTTCTCTCTAAAGAGAGGACAATTGTCTTTTTAATCATTGCGCTTTCCGTTTTGCTTCTTTCCGCGATTAGCGAACGTGCTACTGTAGCTATCAATACTGGCTGGCTCTGGTTTGGCGAAAAAGCTGGCCGTGTAAATGCAGCAATTCTACTTTTTCTCGTGTACTACCTTATTCTTACACCGCTTGCGTTCCTATCAAGGATTGGAAATAAAGACCCGTTGAAATTGAAGGCTCCCCAAACGAGCAACTTCGTATTCAAAAAGCACAAGTATTCTGCGGATGACCTAAGAAACCCTTGGTGATTGGCATAGTAATAGACTTTATCATCGAAAACGGCTTAACATGAAACTAGTAACCATCCTCCTTTTCTTTCTTCTTTCGCTTTCAATAATAGCTCAGAATTTTACCGCTGACGTAGAGGACCTTCTCATAAAGCGAACTTCGAACGGTCTTGTTGACTACAAGACGGTAAAAGCTAACCCAGAACAACTTAATGCAATACTAAAGCAAATTGCCAATGCTCCTCAGTATAAAAGTGAAACAGAAAAGGCCTTTCTCATCAATGCGTACAACGTGTTTGTAATTAAAGGAGTGGTCGATCATTATCCTGTGGAAGGCCCGCTGAAGATTGATGGATTCTTCGATAAGAAAACCTTCAAATTTCGAGGTAAGCAAGTAACGCTAAATGACGTGGAAAAAGGCATGCTTTATAAGGCGTTTCCAGACGCAAGATTACATTTCGTGCTTGTTTGTGCAGCTATTGGTTGTCCAAAATTAGCTTCGTACGCATACAGTGCCGATAAACTTGAGGCCGAGCTAGACGAACAAACAAAAGCCGTAATTAACGACCCAACGTTTATTCGTTTGGATGGCCCAAATGCAAAATTGTCGGAAATATTTGATTGGTATGCAGCCGATTTTGGCGGAAAGGAAGAAGTGATTCCTTTCATTCAAAAGCATCTTCTCAAAAAGATAAAACTCAATCCTAAGTATTCTTTTTACGAGTACGATTGGAGCCTGAATGAATTGAAATAGGTCGATTCCTCCATTCTTCTGACCTTTGGCCTAATGAGGCCGGTACTTTTTGTTCTCTTTCTTATGGTGATTGGTTGCAAGAAACCGCAGCAAATCAATGAAATTCAGCTGTTCCGCTCGAACGGTCAATCGACACAAATTGACCCTACCGAAAACGCAATTACAGTAGTGTATTTCTTATCACCAGAATGCCCCCTTTGTATTAATTACACCCTTGCTTTTAGGGAAATGACGAATCAATTTTCAAGCAATTCCATTGTCTTTTACGGGGTTCATTCAGGCGAATGGTTCTCAGCGAAGGAACTAGAAGAATATCAGCTTAAGTATAGTTTGAGTTTCGAAATGTTTCTAGACAACGGCAATCAGCTCGCTCAAAATTTAGGCGCTACCGTAACTCCAGAAGTTTTTGTTTTAAACTCAGAATCTGAAATTATCTACTCAGGAAAAATTGACAATTGGGTAAATGATTTAGGTAAGAAAAAACTTGAGGTTTCTGAACACTATTTAGAGGATGCGCTAACGGCCTTTATCAAAGGGAAACCAATTAATCAGAAGGAAACCACACCCATTGGCTGTTTAATAGAATGAAAAAAAGCCCTGCTCTTTTCCTTTCTGTCTTGCTCCTTTCTTCTTGTTTAGAGAACAGTAAACCCAACTTCCAGCTTCCTAAAAAAGTCACATTTAACGAGCACGTTGCCCCCGTTATTTATACGAATTGTTCGCCATGTCATCGGCCAAATGGAGGTGCGCCTTTTCAAATGCTTAGCTATAAAGACATTGCCAAACGGGCTAAGATGATTCGGGATGTAACCTCAGATCGATACATGCCGCCTTGGCCAGCCGATCCGCATTACCGATCGTTTGTAGGCGAACGTCATTTAACCGAAAGAGAAATTGCCCTTCTCGAAAAATGGGTTGACGATGGTCTGAAAGTTGGCTTCGGCAACGCCCCGTTACCTCCACTATTTGCACAAAGTTCTATGTTTGGGGAACCCGATTTGATTGTTTCATTTCGAGATCCCGTTTTCATCGAAGGAAACAATCTTGATAAGTTTATGGTGATGAAAGTCCCTTTTGAAATCCTGAAGGATACATTCATTAGGTTGATTGAATTTGTTCCTGGCAATCGAGATTTAGTGCATCACATGAACGGGCATTTAATCACGTATCAATTCGACAAAAAGACAACTGTTTTTGACGGTCAACACGTGGTTGCTGATGTTGATGGAAGCACAATGGAAACCTATCAAACGCTGTCTATTCCGAATGATGATGGATCATTTCCGACCCTTACGCCATCCGTAAGCAACTATTTGCCAGGTGTTTTGCCCGCCATTTATCCAGAAGGAATTGGGAGCTATAAAGTCAGTCAGAAGTCTGCCTTTCTAGTCAAGAACATGCATTACGGCCCATCGCCAATAGATGATTATGACCAATCCTACTTCAATGTGTTTTACGCTGAAGGACCACCAAAACGTCCCACGCAAGAATGGACGCTTGGTACACTCGGTATTTCTGAGGTTAAGCCTACTTTGGTAGTTCCGCCAAATACCGTGATGAAAGTGGAAACGAATTATACCGTGCCTCAAGATGTTTCGCTACTCACAATAAATCCGCATATGCACTTAATTGGACGTGAATTCAAAGCATGGGCAATTACACCAAGCGGAGATGAGATTCCTCTCATTTCAATTTCTAAATGGGATTTCAGATGGCAGTATTTCTACACTTTTCATCAAATGCTGAGAATTCCCAAAGGCTCAATTATTCATGCCGAAGGCGTTTATGACAACACACTTAATAACCCGAACAACCCTTACGATCCGCCTCGTAAAGTTGTAGAACCCGTTAATCGAGACATGAAAACAACGGACGAAATGTTCCAGTTTATCATCACGTATTTGCCTTACCAAGAAGGGGACGAAAATATTAGTCTTGAGCCCGATTCAAGCCTATTCAAACAATAATATCGGTTTTACGGTTTACGTTCAGAACCAAGCACACGAACCGCTAACTTTGCGGCCTCAAACCAAATCATGTTTTCAGCTAAAAATCGCCCCGAAATCATTGAAAAACTCCAACAGGAGACCTTTGATCTACTTGTTATTGGAGGTGGGATAACTGGCGTAGGAATTGCGCTAGATGCCGCAGGCAGAAAGCTTAAAGTTGCTTTGGTTGAGAAGCAAGATTTTGCAGCAGGAACAAGCAGCCGAAGCACCAAACTTATTCATGGCGGATTACGCTATTTAAAGCAACTAGAATTTGCCTTAGTGCGCGAAGTTGGGCACGAAAGAAAGACCGTTTATCATAACGCGCCACACTTAGTTATTCCTGAAAAAATGTTGTTGCCAATAACGGAAGGTGGCTCATTCGGAAAAGCATCTGCTTCTCTTGGAATATATGCCTACGATTGGCTGGCGGGAGTAAAAAGAAGTGAACGGAGAGAAGTGCTTGATTTAAAAGAAACTAATGAACTAGAGCCCCTGCTAAAAAATAAAGGACTTGAGGCTGGTGTGATTTACTCTGAGTATCGAAGTGATGATGCAAGACTTGTAATAGAGGTGGCAAAAACAGCCACAGAAGATGGGGCATTGCTTCTGAATTACTGCGAATTCAATGAATTCACGTACGATGACAACCATATTTCTGGCGCTAAAGTCACTGATCTTAAAAGCAGCAACGCCTTCAGCATAAAAGCAAAAAGAACGATAAACGCGGCTGGTCCGTGGGTTGATCAAGTTCGTTCAGAAGACGAAACGGTCAAAGGAAAACGATTACACCTTACAAAGGGAATTCATTTGGTTTTTAGCCGTGCACGCTTTCCGCTGCAGCAAGCAGTTTATTTTGATGTGAGTGACGGACGAATGATTTTCGCTATTCCACGCGATGGTTCAACATACGTGGGCACCACAGATACGACTTACACAGATCAAATAGAACGCCCTCGCGTTACTACAAGCGATGTAGAATACGTTTTGCAAGCGGCTAATAATGCATTTGATATTAAGCCTTTAACCGTGGCTGATATTCAATCTACTTGGGCTGGTTTAAGGCCGTTAATCCATGAGGATGGAAAATCGCCATCTGAACTTTCTAGAAAGGATGAAATCTTTATTTCTGAACACGGATTAGTCAGTATTGCTGGAGGCAAATTAACTGGGTACCGTAAGATGGCCGAACGAACTGTTGACCTTGCCTTTAGGCAGATTGAAGCAGGCGGTGGCGCACGATTTAGGGTTTCTCGTTCATCAAGCAGGAAGCTTTCTGGAGGGTTGTTCCACAGTTTGAATGCGTTTGTTTCTGAAGTTGGGAAAACAGAGCTTACAGAAGCTGAACTACGTGGGTTATTCCACAAATACGGAAGTAATTCACAAGAAATTATTGACCGAGTTGATTGGAAAAATAACGACCGAACACTGGCAATTCTACTAGCAGAATTGAACTACTCAGTACAGAATGAAATGATTTCTGAACTTTCCGATTTCCTTATTAGAAGAACTGGACGTTTATATTTTGAAAAGGTGCTTGCCGACAAATATGCTCCTGCTCTAAACATAGAACTAACCGACCTTCTTAGTCTGAGTTCTGAGCAGGCTGAAAAATCACTTAAAACCTATTTGAAGGAAAGTGAAGATGTACTTAGTTTCACGGAGTAAATGAAAACACTTATTATCATTCGGCACGGAAAGTCTAGTTGGAAGCATCCGGAACTAAAGGACTATCACCGTCCGCTAAAACAACGAGGCGTAAACAACGCTTTCAGCGTAGCAACGGAGCTTATAAATCGAAATATCCA
>JBLHEU010000121.1:0-9584 GCA_047614525.1 Bacteroidia bacterium
GAAACGGCTAGTTCCATTGAATACCAGCCTTGTCCACCATCTCCGTCTCCAAATTCATCACCATTAAGAATGTTTGGCGTAGTTGCCATTTGTGTCCAATTTGCACCGGCATCCAATGAGCGATAAATACCATGAAAAGAAGACCCGTTTGCTGCGGATGACAGCGTGTAAACAACATCAGGGTTGTCTGGCGAAACGGCCACTTTAGTTCGCCTCATATCACTGGTTACCATTCCATTTGTTGATGATGCCCAGGTAATTCCATTATCGTAAGAGATGAAAAATGGTGAGCTAGATGAAGAATTCGTTGTGGCGTAAACTGTATCGTTGGAGTATGGTTTGAACTCCATATCTGCAAAATTACCGCCTTGAACTAGATTCCAAGTTTCACCAGCATTTTCAGTTCGATAAATTCCGTGTGTTGAAGCTGCAATTAAAACATTTGTATTGGTTGAGTCCATCAACATTCTCCGAATATTTCGCTGTTGACTGACACCGAAGCTTAATCCTGTGGTGTCCCAAGTTATTCCTGCATCTACCGAACGAAGCACGCCATATGAGTAGGTATCTCCAGAACTACCATCTCCAGTGCTAATATAAATTGTGTCTGAATTATGCGGATTAACCACGATTTCAGAAACACCAATATTTGGTAGATTATCTGTCAATGGGTTCCAAGACTCGCCATTGTCGTCTGATTTCCAGACGCCACCAGCTGGTGCACCAGCCCACATTTGCATTGTATCAGTAGGATGAAATGCAATTGCAGACAACCGACCGATTGACCGACCGCTGCCGTTTGTAGGCGTCTCAATAGGGCCCAATAAATTCCAATCGCCAGCTGCTCCGCGATATTGCTCTTGCATTTGGGCGCGCTTAACTTCTTGATAAATAAGACGTGAACTTGGCATTTGGCCTCTTTCATCTAAACGTTGCTCCTGAAACCATTCCCATCGCTTGAACTGTTTCCAGCCAGATCTTTTTGCGCCTTTTTCATCTCCAAATTCCGCATAAAACGCATCCTTTACCTCTAGAAAAGTGTACTCAGGATTGTCTATCATAGAGCGCCAGTTCTGCGCCTGAGATGTGAACCCTGTAATGGTAAACACCACGAAAATTGATGTTCTAAACAACATCTTCGTCCTTTTGTCTTTTTGATCCTTCATAAATATCAAATCGTGCTAAACGGCAATCTATAGAGCCGTTGAATAATTCTTTTTTGCTGGTTGATTTCAACCCTACTTTTTTGAGGGCCGTTAAATTCCCAGTAATCATGAAACACGCAAAACCTTTCCAATTGGTTTTAAAAGCGTCACCTAAATTCTTGTACAACTCTTCGATGTCTTCCTTGTCCATTCTTTCTCCGTATGGTGGGTTAAGAACAAGGGTGCCTCTATTTTCGGTTGGTTTTAATTCTAAAAAATCCTGAACTGACACTTCAATTTCTTCGTCAAGTTCCGCATTGTAGATGTTTTTTTTTGCCTTTGAAACGACATTAGCGCTTACGTCTGATGCGTAAATCTTCAATGGAGCATTGGAAATACGATCAACAGAACTTTGAATGATTGTATCGAACAATGATTGATCAAAATCTTTCCATTTTTCGAACGCATACCCCAATTTTCTGAATAAACCAGGAGGCATATTAAGGCCTTTAATTGCGGCTTCGGTAGCAATGGTTCCAGAACCACACATGGCATCATAAAAAGGTGTGTTGGGTTCCCACCCAGAAAACTCAACGATACCAGCAGCAAGCACTTCGTTAATAGGAGCTTGACCAGTAATCTGTCTGTAGCCTCTCATATGCAGAGAGTGCCCAGTTGAGTCTAGCGACATGGTGACAAACTCCTTATCGATGTAAACATGAATTGGTAAATCCGGATTGTCTTTATCCACATTAGGCCGCTCACCAGTTTTATCCCTAAATCTATCTACAATAGCATCTTTCGCTTTTAAAGACATGTAAAGCGAGTGCGTAAACGTTTGCGAATTAAGTGCACATTTGATAGAAAATGTCTTGTCGTTGCTTAAGTAATTTTCCCACGGGAAAGCCTTAATTCGTGCATAATAAGCGCTCTCATCAATGGCCACAAATGTTTTGATTGGCATTAAAACTCTTAGCGCAAAGCGCGAACGAAAGTTTACCTTATAAATAAAGCCGAGGTCGCCTTTGAAGTAAACCGCACGTTTACCTTTTACAACATCTCTTGCGCCAAAGCCCTTTAGTTCTTGGGCTAGGATTTCTTCGAAGCCAGCTTGTGTGGTGGCGGTTAATTGAACTATTTCTGCACTCAAATCAGTTTGATTCTAAGGTTAACAGCGTTTTCCATGCATCTGGCACATTTCCTTCTTGCAGAAGGTTGTGAGCTTTATGATGTGCAGAATCTGCGTCTAATGTCTGTCCAAGATTTGAAGCAAAAGCTTCAATTTCTTCATTTGTGGGTAGGGCAGGAGCCATGCCCAATTGGCCAAGGTCGTTACCCGTAAGGATTGAACTGGTTCTAATGCTTTCTGGCATTGAGTCTACTCCAACTCCTACAATGCGACCTGGTTTAGGAACTTCAAAAACGGCATCACCATTTGCGCGGCAATACCAGTTTTGTCCCATTCTTGAAACAAGATCTAGTTTTTGTGGGTCGAGGTTTCCATCTTCTCCGAAAACATCTTCTGAAAAGTGCATTCTAACCACTTCAGATACAACTAGGTTTCCAGCACCACCTTCTTCTCCAAGATGAATGATTTCTCTGACTTTACATTCTAATTGAACTGGAGCTTCTTTTACTCTTAAAGGTGCCACGGAATCGGATGCAATTCCTGTTAAACCCGCTTTTTCAAATTCGTTTATACCATCTCCAAACTCGCAACTGGCCAAATTCATTTGGTGAAGAATATCGTAGTTCACAATATTGATGACGCATTCTTTGTTCATTTCAACATTATCTAGAGTGTGTTTGGTTGTGTTTCCTCTAACACGTCTGGCAGGTGAGAAAATGGCAATTGGCGGATTGGCACTAAATACATTAAAGAAGCTGAATGGTGCCAAGTTTGGCCTTCCTTGTTCGTCTATGGTGCTCACAAATGCAATAGGGCGTGGTGCCACAGCACTTAACAATAGTCCGTGCAATTGTGGGGTTTCCATTTCTGAAGGCGTGTAACTTTTCATGCTTTTTGAATTTGCGATGCAAAGGTACGGAAGGCAAGAGTGTTTCAAGCAAAGATGAATGTGAAAATAAGTGGCACGCAGAGATGCAGAGAAAACAGGAATGTGGAAAAGTGCAGGCTTGTTTCGCTGACCAAAGAAGCGTCTCGTTTTTGCAAATAGATTGATTATTCGTTGCTGCGGAAGACAAAAGCTGCAGATGCTTGACGCGTTAAGGATGGTAGCGGTATACTCTCCGCCTCAGGCGGGGAGATTTAGCGGACAGCCGGACCCCTCAATTTTTCATTGAGGGAAACGCCCTTCGACAAACTCAGGGACCACTCAATAAACTTGGCTTGTATTTTGAAAAAGAAATTTATCTTTGCACTCCCGTTTTTCGGGGCGTTCTTTAAAACATGCGGATGTGGTGAAATTGGTAGACACGCTAGACTTAGGATCTAGTGCCTTACGGTGTGTGGGTTCGAGTCCCTCCATCCGCACTTGAAACGAAGAGGGAATTGTTGAAAAACGGTTCCCTCTTTGTGCTAAAAGCAGAATGTAAAACACATTAAAGTAGACAATGAATATTACCAAAGAGAGCATTGACGAACTAAATGCACGTGTAACAATTAAGTTGGAGCCAGCGGATTACCAACCTACCGTTGAAAAAGTATTAAGGGAGCACGCTAAAAAGGCGAATATGCCAGGTTTTAGACCTGGGAAAGTTCCGATGGGAGTGGTGAAAAAGATGTACGGAACATCTGTTCTTATTGAAGAGGTGAATAAGATGCTCGGAAGCAAGCTTTACGAATACATTGGGAATGAGAAGTTGGAGATTCTTGGAAACCCACTTCCGTCTGAAGATGTGAAGCCAGTTGCAGATTTTGAGAATCCTGCTGATATGGAGTTCACTTACGATCTTGGAATGGCACCGAAAATTGATCTTGAACTTGGAAACAAATTCCAATTCGATTATTTCAAGGTTGAGGCTACCGAAAAGGATGTTCAGAATTCTTTAGAGAACATTTCGAAGCGAAGCGGTGAGATGATTGAGCACGATACCATTGCCGACAATGACCTTGTTAAGGTGATGTGGGTTGAGTTGAATGACGATGCTAGCATTAAAGAAGGTGGCGTTATGAACAGTTCTAGTATTTCTCTTGATACGCTGAAGGATGAGGTGAAAAAGCCACTTCTAGGAAAGAAACTGGAGGATTCTTTGAATGTTGATTTCACCGATTTTAGCACGAATGAAGCTGATATGGCGGCTATGTTGGGTGTTACTAAGGAGGAGCTTCCTTCTGTAAATAACACCTTCAAAATCACCGTTGAGAAAATACAAAGAGTCAAAGAGGCTGAGCTAAATGAGGAGCTGTTTAAAAAACTTTATCCAGATGGGTCTGTGACCAACTTGGATGAAATGAAGGGGAAGATTAAGGCTGATTACGCTGGTTACTTCGGAAATGAAAGTGACAAGAAATTGAAGAACGATATTGTTCTTGATTTACTTAAGAATACAAAGTTTGCTTTGCCTGATGAGTTCTTGAAAAGATGGCTGAGAACGGTTGATGAGAAGAAGCCTACTGCAGAACAAATTGAGATTGACTATCCTAATTACTCTGACGGCTTAAGATGGCAGTTGATTGAGAATAAGGTTATCCGAGAGAACGATATTAAGGTTTCGCAGGATGAACTTAAATCTGGTGTTCGCGAACAATTGCTGCAGCAGTTTGCTTATTACGGAATGCAACAGGCGGACGATGAGATGATGGATGACATGGTCGAAAAGTTCTTGAAGCGAGAGGATGAGGTGAAGAAAGTGAATGATCAGCTTTATGATAAAAAGGTGATGGAGCTCTTTAAAGAAAAGGCAACGTTGAAAGATAAAACTGTAGACAGCGAGAAGTTCTACGCAATGCTTTCAAAAGAGAACAAGCAGTAGTTAAAAACTGAAGATTTCAACGGATGCCGAGTATTGCTTTTATTGCGATATTCGGCATTCATGGTTTAAATAATTAAGTAGAGGAAGTTATGGACGGAAACGAATTTAGAAAATACGCAATCAAGCACAGAGGAATTAGCAGTACTACCTACGATAGTGTAGTTAGCTCAATGACTCCATATATTATTGAAGAACGCCAATTGAACATGAGTCAGATGGATGTTTTTTCAAGACTTATGATGGACAGAATTATTTTCCTAGGAACAGGAATTGACGATACTGTTGCAAACATCATTCAAGCACAGCTATTGTTCTTAGAAAGTGCTGATAGCAAGAAAGACATTCAGATTTATTTGAACTCTCCTGGAGGTTCTGTTTATGCTGGACTAGGCATCTACGATACTATGCAACTTGTAAGACCAGATGTACATACTATTTGTACGGGAATGGCGGCTTCTATGGGAGCAGTTCTTCTTTGCGCTGGTGCAAAAGGAAAGCGTTTTGCGCTTAAGCATTCAAGAGTGATGATTCATCAGCCATTGGGTGGGGCTCAAGGACAAGCTTCTGATATTGAAATCACAGCGCGTGAAATAATGAAGCTTAAAAAGGAGTTGTATGATATAATTGCTGATCATTCTGGACAGCCATTTGAGAAGGTTTCTGACGATAGTGACCGGGATTATTGGATGACTGCGGAGGAAGCTAAGGCTTACGGAATGATTGACGAGGTGCACGAGCGACAGAAATAAGTCGTAAATTGAAACTAATTCTGCCATTAAAGATTAGATGGCGTAAGCTTACAGGAACGAAATTGGAAAGATGAAGGCGAGTAAGGAAAAGGACAATATCAAATGTTCGTTCTGCGGTAGAGACAAGCAGGATACTGCTGTTCTTATTGCAGGAATTAACGGACATATTTGCGATAGATGTATATCACAGGCATACCAGATTGTAAACGAGGAGTTTGCTAGCAAGCAAGACAAGACGTTAAATCAATCTTTAAATGTGCTTAAGCCCCAAGAGATTAAAACCTTTTTAAATGATTTTGTAATTGGGCAAGATCAAGCTAAAAAGGTATTAGCCGTTGCGGTGTATAGTCACTTTAAGCGCTTGGTTCAAAAGCCTGATGGTGATG
Organism: Bacteroidia bacterium; assembly: GCA_047614525.1. Lineage (GTDB taxonomy): Bacteria > Bacteroidota > Bacteroidia > UBA10329 > UBA10329 > UBA10329. The sequence continues at coordinate 6,217 of JBLHEU010000121.1, forward strand.
ATGATGACATTGAAATGGAAAAATCAAACATCATCCTTGTAGGTAGAACTGGAACTGGTAAAACGCTCCTAGCAAGAACCATTTCCAAGATGTTAAATGTGCCTTTCTGTATTGCTGATGCAACGGTTTTAACCGAGAGCGGATATGTAGGTGAAGATGTAGAAAGCATCTTAAGCAGATTACTTCAAGCTGCAGATTACGACCAAGCTGCTGCCGAGAAAGGTATCGTGTTTATTGATGAAATTGATAAGATTGCTCGCAAGGGAGATAACGCTTCCATTACCCGTGATGTTTCGGGAGAAGGGGTTCAGCAAGGACTATTGAAACTGCTTGAAGGCTCGATTGTAAATGTTCCGCCACAAGGAGGAAGAAAGCATCCTGAGCAGAAAATGGTGCCTATTGATACTAAGAACATTCTTTTCGTTTGCGGTGGCGCTTTTGATGGTATAGAGAAGCTTATAGCCAAGCGGATGAAGAAGCAGACAATTGGTTTTGCTTCTCAGGATGAGTCAGAAGAGATTGATGAGGATAATTTGCTTCAATACATCTCGGCACAAGACATTAAAGGTTTTGGGTTGATACCTGAGCTTATTGGTCGATTACCAGTTGTGACGCACTTGAATCCTTTAGATTCAGATGCACTAAAGCGAATTCTTACCGAGCCTAAGAATGCACTTACTAAGCAGTATAAGAAGCTGTTTAAGATGGATGGCATTGATCTTGAAATTGAAGAACCAGTCCTTGATTTTATTGTTGAAAAAGCAACTGAATTTAATCTTGGAGCACGTGGTCTTCGTTCAATTTGCGAAGCGATTTTGATTGACGCTATGTTTGAACTTCCTTCATCTGATCAGAAAGAGATTACGATAACGAGAGAATACGCAGAGGACAAACTTTCAAACTCTACAATAAATAAGCTTAAGGCTGCTTAAGAGAAATATATTCCTTAACTGAAAAGGAGCCTTTGGGCTCCTTTTCTATTGCGTTAAACTTCACCAGTAATTAAATACCTTCCTCGGTTCTAAGTTGGTCAGATGTTTTACTCCTCCCATCGTGGCTCCAGCCCGGAGGCATGAAAATATAACCCAATTTAGTTTTAAGATTGGGTGCAGATTTTATATCCTTCCAAATACTCTGGAATTCGTGAAACGCAATTTTAAAAAGGTTGTGCGTGTGAATGTTTGAAGTAATTCCAAACACAACAGGGTCGGTCTCTTCTTCCTTCTGAAACGTACCAAATATTCTATCCCAAATAATAAGGATACCCGCGTGGTTCCTGTCTAAATAACGTGTGTTACTGGCGTGATGAACGCGATGATGGGATGGCGTATTCATAATCCACTCAAGTGGCCCGAGAGATTTAATCGTCTTTGTGTGTACCCAGAATTGGTAAATAAGACTAAAACCCATCATCATGAAAATCATCACAGGTTCAAAACCTAAGATTGGTAGCCACAACCAGAAAATGTACTTGTAGAATAGCTCAGTCCAACTTTGTCTTAGGGCAACGGCCAGGTTGTAATTTTCTGAAGAGTGGTGATTGATGTGGGCAGCCCAAAGAATGCGAATATGATGGCTCAGTCGATGATGCCAATAGAACGATAAATCATCGGCAAAGAAAAGCAGCACCCACGCCCACCACTGATAGCCAATATCAAAAATGGCAAACTGATGTAGAAAAAGAAACAAACCAAAACCGACAAATTTCACTCCAATACCCAAAATCAAAGAACCAATTCCCATTCCAATACTGGCTAAACTATCCTTCGGTTCGTGAACCTTGAGCTTTTGTCGATAGCTCAAATAGACCTCAAGAAGCATTAAAAGTGTAAAGCCTGGAATGAAATAGACCGTTGGGTCATCTCCTAAATCGGCAAAGGTGAGGTTGTTTAGTATTTCCGTAAGGCTTTGCATATTGAACTTAAATTTACACTCTAAACTAACTCGGTTTATGACTTTTATTCTCCGTCAGAGAATTTTTGGTTTTTCTCGTTGTCAATAGGGGGGAAGAGCGGGGTGTAAATCGACTCTCCACCATCTACCGCCATGTTTATTCCAGTAATGAAAGACGCTCCTGGAGAAGACAAGAAGACCACTGCAGCGGCTATTTCTGCTTCAGTTCCCAACCTATATGTCTGATTGTTTTTGCCATAAGCCATCACCATTTCTTGAAATTGTGGTGCATAGCTTTTCAAACCACTTGACTTAATTGTGCCGGGGGCAATACTGTTAATTCGCACACCATTTCGGCCCCATTCGTTGGCTAAAGTTTTGGTCATGTTTTCAACACCCGCCCTTGCTGCAGCAGAATGCACCATCATTGGAAAACCGTTTCTATTATCCATCAATATATTGACAACCGAACCACCATGTTTAACCATTGAAGCCGTGTACACAGCTTGGGTGAAAAAAAACGTTCCAGTAAGATTGGTTTCAATTACGGCATGCCAGCCTTTTTTGTTGATTAACTCTGCTGGAGAAGGAAACTGTCCGCCACCGTTATTCACTAAGATGTCAATTTTTCCATGTTGATTTACAATCGTTTCAACGCAGTTTTTGATGTTTTCCTCATCCCGAATATTGCATTCTAACGCAATTGCTTCAGAGCCGTCATCTCTCAGAGTTTTAAGTCCAGCATTTAGCTTGTCCATAGATCGGCTGGCAATTATAACTTTAGCCCCAAGCATACCGAATTCTCGTGCAATTCGAAGACCAATTCCTGTTCCACCACCTGTAATTAAGGCAACTTGGCCTTCAAAGAGATTTGCTTTATAAATAGAGTTAATCATCTTGCTTATTCAATTGTTTTGAGAACGAGACTGGCAAATTCTCCAGCCTTGTTTTTCCTTGTAAAATCATCTCCTTCTCTATTTATCCTTTTCTGTTTATCAGGCGAATGGTAAAGCTCCCTTAGATAATTGGCCACTTCTTTGGGACTAGAAGCAATTGCAGAGTTTTTCTGAAATCCCAAAATCCATTCAAGGGGACCTTTGTCATTTTCAACCATTAAGGTTGGTCTGCCAGAAGCAATGTAATCGAACACTTTGCCGTAAACCTGATGCTTTTCTGGCGTTGCCACCAGCAACTGAAGGTGCGATGATGCCAATTCTCTTAACATCTGTTCATGCGGCACTTTATCTGTAAATGAAATCTTTGCTTTTCCTGCCGATTTTTTAATTCTGTCTATTTGTGCTGGATAGTAGTTAAGACCGTAGAAAGTGGTTTCAACAATTGCTTCAGGATTTTGATTCATAAATAGGTTTAGGCCAGCTAAAAATGTCTCAACCCGCTGAAAATAATAGAGCGTTCCTGCGTGAGTAATGCTGAAGGTTTTTTTGAGTGAAACCTTTTCCAACCCAACAAATTTA
>JBLHEU010000122.1:0-9578 GCA_047614525.1 Bacteroidia bacterium
TGAGTTAACTCCTTTCACAATTTCGCTACCATTAACATTCAGTCCATCAGACAATAGTAAAACGTGACAAAGACCTTCGCCTTTTAGCCTTTCTGCCATTTGAACTCCAGCATCGTAACTATCATTAGCATCGTTGATGCTCATTGAAGTAACCCTCAACTCAGTTTTCTCAAAATCAATCGCAGTAACAACTAAAGAATCATCGTATACCAAGTCTTCCATAATCTCACCTGCGGTACTTACCAGTAAGATATTTGCCAATGGGTAAAAACCTTTTACCTCCTCAAACTTAGCAGGGTCTTCGAGCAATGCTCTAGAGCCGAATACCAAAACCAAATCGGCCGAATCTGAAATCCCTACTGTTTTGGCTTCCATCCATCCGCCCTCCGCAGTCCATTGTAGTTGTTCTGTTTTCATGACCTCCTAATAATTAGGTATTGGATGGAACGCCCAACTTCAATTAAGGTTACGATTGATCTTGGAAAAAAATCACCCCAAGGTAAAACATAAGTAATGTGCGTAGCTAAGACCGAGGGGTTTCCTAGTCGAAAACAAACAATTTGGCAAGTCTAAATAATACCGTGTAATGATGCTCCTTTTGCGCCAAGTGCATCTACAAACTTCTCAATTTCGGCATTCTTTATCAAAGGTGGAGCATGATGAGGTTTTACTCTCGCGTCTATTATCAACGAACTGGTGCATCCCCAATGTTTATTCTCGATAAACTCTCCTACTCCATGAATATCGTGCGATGGATTGCTTCGAGTAAAGGTTACCCACAGAAAATTATTAAGGTTTCTTGCCGTGAACTCGCTATCATCAACCACTGAAATCAAAGGAAACCCTTTGAGTTTTTCTTCCTGTGATTTCAGCTCGTCAGATAAAGCAGCAATGTCTTTTCCATCAGCATACTTCTCTGCCTTAATAACCAAAACTCCAGCAAAAGCAACCTCAGGATTAGAAAAACCATTGGGTAATGTAATGCTTGGAGGTTTAGTGCTCAACTCGCGCTTCTTTTTTCCCGCAGCTGCCACAACCAACTTTGAGCCTCCATTTATATCCGTTCCGCTATAATCAAGCGTATCCATAGTGGTTTTCGTCTGGAAATGAAAATCTCTGGTTGGTTCAATTCTTTCCAATAAATATCGGAAGTGAGCTTCTTCATCCGAAGCCTTTGGCGTATCCTCTTTTTCCTTGGCAATAATGAACAGATACTTTGCCAATGACATTTGACTGAAACCGAGAATTGCGTTAGCGGTTGTAAGCAATTCCTGTGGTTGTTTCACTTCCAAATAGGGCGTATATCGTTCGCTGCCGACTGCCAAGAGTAATGGATGCACACCTGCTGCATCAACAGCATTCACCTCATGCAAACCAGGAATGGTCTGAGGAATTATGGAACCAGTAATCTCATGAATTAGAGCTCCAAAACTTGTGTCTTCTTGTGGGGGCCGACCAACAACAGTAAAAGCCCAAATAGCGTTCTTCTTCGCAAGTACCTTCTTTACGCGCATTAAAGGAAAAGTGTGCTTGAGACTGTAATAACCCAAATGATCACCAAAAGGGCCTTCCGGTTTGTTTTCCATTGGATGAACCTCTCCGAGAATTACGAAGTCAGCATCTGAAGAAACCGTAAAACCATCTTGCTTGAAGTATCTAAAATTCTTGCCACCTAATACTCCAGCGAAACTTACTTCTGGCAAGCCTTCTGGCAAAGGCATAACAGCCGCAAATGAGTGCGAAGGCGGTCCTCCAATAAACACTGCAACTTTAAGCGGTTTTCCTAGCTGATTACTTTTGGTTTGATGAACTCCAATACCTCTATGTAATTGATAGTGCAGACCAATTTCTTGGTTTTGGATGTAATCATTTCCACCTAGCTGAACACGATACATACCCAAATTAGAACTCATAATTCCGGGTTTATCGACATCTTCGGAGTAAACCTGTGGAAGTGTTACAAATGGCCCACCATCATTTGGCCAGCATTTAATCTGAGGGACATCCGAAATTGAAATCTCCTCGAAATTCGTTTTCCATTTATAGGGCAAAGCATTAATTCCACCGCCAATTGCAGATACCAACCAACTAGGGTTTTTCATCAATAGCGAGGGATCTCCTTTTAGCTCAACCAGCTTTTTTACGGTTTCAATCGAATCTCTAAACATGAAACGACTTCTTTCAACAGAACCAAATAAATTGGAAACGGCTCGGTATTTAGAGCCTTTTACGTTCTCAAATAATAAAGCTGGTCCATTGTTTTCGAAAACTCGAAGGTGAATAGCGGCCATCTCTAAATCTGGATTCACCTCTTCGGTTATCCTCACTAAATGACCGTGTTTTTCCAGGTCAATCACACACTTTTCTAACGAGCTATATACCATCTTTGCTAAATTAACCACAAGCATGGCGAGTTGTTTAGTTTCGTCCCATGTATCGTCTTAAACCAGTTCAAATTTTCACTGCAATTATACTGTTGAGCATTGCTCTAGATTGGAATATTTGGTACAGAGATATTATGGGTATTCACGCTTAGAGGCAAACCCAAACCATGTCTGTCGTTGAGAATTTCGTTCAAGAAGACATGAACATTCTCAACCAAAGAATTAATCCTCGCGGCAGCGGAGACGGGGGGGTTCGGGTTCTAAAAGTATTTACGAACATGGAATTTAGATAAAACCAAAAGCGCACTAGGAGCATGGTGCTTTTCTTGATTTCCCTACTCTTCTACTACGCAGAAATCCATTGCCAGACAATTTAGCGTTGGGGTAGGATATATTCCGCTTTTCATTCGAGGATTAAAAAAACTTGAGTTACGAAAGACCCTTGTTAGTACAGGTCTTCTTTTGTTGATAATGGCTGCGTCAATAACTTAGTATGGTTGGGTAATTTAACAATATGCAAACGCAAAGCCGAACTCAGGTGTCTCCTACCAAACGGAGAACTAAATATTGTTGAGAATGACCGATCTCACCAAATTATTCTTTACCATTTAGGCAAAAAAGGATGGGCATTTGAACAGGGTTGGCTTTTTCTCAAGACCTAGAAAACCAAAAAAGCCAGGGTGCTAAATTCCTATACATAAAAACGAACCTAATTGAGGAAAAGCCAAGTTTGAAGAGGTTTACCCCAAACCCAATTTTCGAGAAAGATGGAATAACGGTTTATCCGCTAGCGTTGCCTACCGATTCTTGATGAATTGCATTTGCTTACCCAAAAACTGAGCTTCGTTTCCTAACAATTCCTCAATTCTAAGTAGCTGGTTGTATTTAGCAATACGATCAGATCTTGAAGCAGAACCAGTCTTAATTTGACCTGTTCCGAGGGCAACAGCCAAATCTGCAATGGTCACGTCTTCTGTTTCTCCAGAACGATGACTCATAACGGATGTATAGCGATTAGCTGTTGCCATTTTAACTGTATCAATCGTCTCAGTCAATGATCCAATTTGGTTCACTTTTACTAAAATCGAGTTAGCTATTCCGTTTTCAATTCCTCTGCTCAAACGATCAACATTAGTCACAAACAAATCATCTCCTACCAATTGAACCTTGTCTCCTAGAGTATCCGTAAGCTGCTTCCAACCGTCCCAATCATTCTCGTCAAGACCATCTTCAATTGATACTATCGGGTATTTCTCAGACCAGTCTTTCCAAAGAGAAACCATATCAGCATTAGTCAACTTATCTCCTGAAGATTTATGTAGGTGGTAAACACCTTCATCTTTCAAGTAAAACTCAGAAGTAGCAGCATCCATAGCTAAATAAATGTCCTCGCCTGGTCTGTAGCCAGCGTTTTCAATCGCTCTAAGGATTACTTCAACAGCTTCATCATTCGACTTTAAGTTTGGAGCAAAACCACCTTCATCTCCGACATTAGTTGAATACCCGCCTTTCTTTAAAACAGCTTTAAGATGATGGAACACCTCAACTCCCATTCTCAAAGATTCAGAAAAAGATTCAGCACCAGCCGGCATAATCATAAACTCCTGAAAATCGATGCTATTGTCTGCATGCGAACCTCCATTTATGATATTCATCATTGGCACAGGAAGAAGATTTGAATTAACGCCTCCTACATACCTGAACAGCGGCTGACCAGCTTCATCTGCGGCTGCTTTTGCCACGGCCATTGAAACTCCCAAAATAGCGTTAGCACCAAGATTGGCCTTATTCGGAGTGCCATCTAGCTCAATCATTGTCTTATCAATGAGGTGCTGATCAAATACATGCATACCAAGAATGGCTTCTGCTATGGGGCCATTAATATTTTCTACTGCTTTAAGTACTCCTTTCCCTAAATAGATGCCGTTATCGCCATCACGTAACTCAACGGCTTCATGCTCTCCTGTAGATGCCCCAGAAGGCACCGCTGCTCTTCCTAGCATTCCGTTTTCAGTGTACACATCAACCTCTACTGTTGGGTTTCCTCTTGAATCAAGAATTTGTCGAGCGAACACTTTCGCGATGTAAGTCATTTTAGAAAATTATTGAGTTAGGTAAAATTCGCTTAAGCGAGAACGGTTTGCATGTTTTTGATAAACTCGTCAAACAGGTAACGACTATCATTTGGACCTGGTGATGATTCTGGATGATATTGAACGCTAGATACTGGTCTTCCTTTGAGTTTTAAACCGGCAACAGTATTGTCGTTAAGATGAACATGAGTAATCTCAATCTCCGGATGGTTTTCGCAGTCTTCTCTATTAACCACAAAGCCATGATTCTGCGAAGTAACCTCGCATTTACCAGTAACCAAATTTTTGATTGGATGATTAATTCCACGATGACCGTTGTGCATTTTAAACGTAGAGACGCCTTGACTAATTGCCATTACCTGATGTCCAAGACAGATTCCGAAAACTGGAATTCCTGAATCAATAATCTTGGTTACAGTGTCTTTAACGTTTGTCATGGCTGCTGGGTCACCTGGGCCATTAGAAATCATAAATCCTGATGGGTTCCAGTCCATAATATCCTCAAATGAAGCATCCATTGGGAAGACCTTCAAAAAACATCCTCTTTCAGAGAGACATCTTAAAATGTTCTTCTTAACTCCTATATCAAGCACGGCAACTTTAAGTTCAGCGTTTTCATCGCCAAAAAAGTATGGCTCTTTAGTACAAACCTTAGAGGATAATTCTAGACCTTCCATAGAAGGCACTTCTTTAAGCTTTGCAGAAAGCACCTTGATATCTAATTCTTCGGAAGATATAATTGCATTCATAGCTCCTTTATCCCGAATATGCTGCACAATTGCTCTGGTATCTACATCCGAAATTCCAACTACAGCGTTGTTTTCAAAATAATCCTGAATGTTACCAGTTGCACTTGGTCTACTATAGTTTGGCGAGAAGTACTTACATACCAGCCCACTAATTTTCATAGCCTCAGATTCCACATCTTCCGCACTAACACCATAATTACCAATATGAACGTGCGCAGTAACCATTATTTGGCCGAAATAAGAAGGGTCTGTAAAGATTTCCTGATAACCGGTCATACCTGTATTAAAACAGATTTCACCTGTTGTTGTGCCCACTTTACCTGCGGCTTTTCCTTTAAATATGGTTCCGTCTTCTAACAGAAGAATGGCATCAGGTCTATCAATGTATTTCATAGTGTCACTTGGTTTCAGCAAAGGTACATAAGACCTATCCTTTCAATGTTTTGAAAAGCAAGTTTTTTCCACATGATTTGAACCATTTTAAAACAAAAAACCCTGACTCCATAAAGGAATCAGGGTTTTCTTCTTTGTCTTTAAAAAAGCTTAGGCATCTTTCTTATCCTCGCCTTCTGCATTATCTTCTGTCTTATCAACCTTAGGCTCTTCAACTTTAGCTTCTGTCTTAGGGGCTTCTTCTGCAGCTTCGGAAACTTTTACTTCCTCTGCTTTAACTTCCGTTGCAGGAGCGCCATCGTCTTTTTTAGCACCAGCACCACCTCTTCTACTTCTACGAGCCTTTTTAGGCTTAGCTTCTTTGAGTAACAATTCGTTGAAATCAACCAACTCAATCATTGCCATGTCAGCACTATCTCCTAATCTAGTTCCAAGCTTGATAATTCTGGTGTAGCCACCTGGCCTGTCAGCAATCTTTGGAGATACCTCTCTGAAAAGCTCAGCGGTAGCTACCTTATCGTTAAGATAACTGAATACTACTCTTCTAGAGTGAGTTGCATCATCCTTTGACTTAGTGATAAGTGGCTCCACATAAGACCTCAACGCTTTAGCTTTCGCTACAGTAGTTGTGATTCTTTTATGAACGATAAGAGAACTAGCCATGTTTGCTAGCATAGCTCTCCTGTGCCCTTTCTTTCTCCCTAAATGGTTAAAACCTTTTCTGTGTCTCATTACTCAATGTGTTAAGAGGAATCCTCTAACGTTCAATTAATCTTCGTCTAATCTGTACTTCGAAAGGTTCATTCCGAAAGTCAAGTTCTTCGCATGAACTAAATCGTCAAGCTCAGTAAGTGACTTCTTTCCGAAGTTTCTGAATTTCAATAGGTCATTCTTATTGTAAGAAACAAGGTCACCCAATGTTTCTACATCTGCTGCCTTAAGACAGTTCAATGCTCTTACAGAAAGATCCATATCTACCAACTTGGTCTTAAGTAGCTGACGCATATGCATTGCATTCTCGTCAAACTCTTCTGTTGGCTTCTTAATCTCATCCTCCATTCTAATTTTCTCATCAGAGAACAACATGAAGTGGTGTATAAGAATTTTAGCCGCTTCTTTCAATGCATCTTTAGGATGTACTGAACCATCGGTGGTAATTTCCATCATCAACTTCTCGTAATCCGTTTTTTGCTCAACGCGGAAGTTGTCGATAGAATACTTTACGTTTTTGATTGGAGTGAAAATTGCGTCAATTGCAATTGTTCCAACTGGTGCGTTTGCTGGCTTGTTGTCTTCAGCAGGAACGTATCCACGACCTTTATCAATAGTCAAGTCTAGGTTAAGACTAACCGACTTTTCCATGTGACAGATAACGTGATCCGGGTTCAATACTTGGAAACCAGAAAGGAACTTGCCAATATCTCCAGCAGTAAATTTATCCTGGCCAGAAACACTTACAGCAACACGCTCGTTTTCTTGCGTATCAATTTGTCTTTTGAATCGAACTTGCTTCAAGTTCAACACAATCTCAGTAACATCTTCAATAACCCCATCAAGAGTTGAGAATTCGTGATCCGCACCATCAACTCTAAGAGATGTGATAGCGAATCCTTCTAATGAGTTAAGAAGAATTCTTCTCAACGCGTTACCAATTGTAATACCGTAACCTGGTTCTAGTGGGCGGAATTCGAATTCTCCTACACGCTCATCAGAGTTGAGCATGATTACTTTGTCAGGTTTTTGAAAATCAAGTATTGCCATGATTATTAGTTGCCTTTTAGCAGTTATTACTTAGAATACAGTTCAACAATGAGTTGCTCATTGATGTTTTCAGGAATATTTTCCCGAGTTGGGAAGTGCATGAACTCTCCTTCCATATTGTCAGGATTCCAGCTTAACCACTCGCTATCGCAAGAGTTTACTGCAAGAGATTCACTTACCACTTCTAGTGTTTTAGACTTTTCACGAACAGAGATTTTCTCTCCTGGCTTCATAGAACGAGAAGGTATGTTACAAACCTCTCCATCAACGCAAATATGTCTGTGAGAAACCAACTGACGAGCTGCTGCCCTAGAGTTAGCCAATCCCAAACGGTAAACAACGTTGTCAAGTCTTGCCTCGCAATATTGAAGAAGCAACTCACCAGTAATTCCTGACTTGCTAGATGCTTTCTTAAACAAGTTTTCGAATTGCTTCTCAAGCATTCCGTAGGTGTACTTAGCTTTTTGCTTTTCCATTAACTGCACGCCATAATCAGACTTTTTTCTTCTTCGTCTGTTATTTCCGTGCGCTCCTGGAGGATAGTTCTTCTTTTCCAAGTACTTATCCGGTCCGTAGATCGCTTCTCCGAACTTACGTGCAATCTTTGATTTAGGTCCTGTATATCTGGCCATTTTCGCTTAAATAATGCGTGTATTAAACTCTTCTTTTCTTAGGCGGACGACAACCGTTATGCGGCTGTGGCGTCACATCTACAATCTCAGTTACTTCAATGCCGTTAGCATGTAGGTTTCTGATAGCAGATTCACGACCACCACCTGGTCCTTTCACAAATACCTTTACTTTTCTCAGACCTGCATCGTATGCAACTTTTGCACAATCAACAGCTGCTGTTTGAGCCGCATAAGGTGTATTCTTTTTAGAACCTCTAAAGCCTTGCTTACCTGCAGAAGACCAAGAAATAACTTCGCCTTTAGTGTTAGTAAGTGAGATAATGATGTTGTTGAAAGTTGCACTGATGTGCGCCTCTCCAACCGCATCAACCTTGACGGTTCTTTTTCTTCCTGTTTTTGATGTCTTAGCCATATCCTCGAATTATCGAAGTGTATTATTACTTGGTTACCTTCTTCTTGTTGGCAACTGTTTTTCTCTTTCCTTTTCTTGTTCTAGAGTTATTCTTCGTTCTCTGACCCCTTAATGGAAGACCAGAACGGTGTCGAATTCCCCTGTAGCAACCGATATCCATCAATCGCTTGATGTTCATCTGCGTTTGTGAACGAAGCTCACCTTCGGTTTTGATAAGAGTGATAGCTTCACGGATAACCGATAACTCATCGTCATTCCAATCCTCAACCTTTTTATTTCTATCAATCTTTGATCCATCAAGGATGTGCTGAGCAGTCACTTTACCTATACCATAGATATAAGTAAGACCGATTTCGCCTCTCTTGTTTTTTGGAAGATCTATTCCTGCAATTCTTGCCATTTTCTTCTAGCTATTCTTTTTAATACAGATTACCCTTGACGTTGCTTAAAACGAGGATTTTTCTTGTTGATTACATATACTCGTCCCTTTCTTTTGACGATTTTGCAATCTTCACTTCTCTTCTTTACGGATGCTCTAACTTTCATCTCGGTCTTATTTATACCTGTACGTTATACGTCCTTTCGTTAAATCGTAAGGACTCATTTCAATTTTTACTTTATCTCCTGGAAGAATTTTGATGTAGTGCATCCTCATCTTCCCAGAAATGTGAGCAGTAATTACATGCCCGTTTTCTAACTCTACTCTAAACATGGCATTCGAGAGTGATTCGATTACCGTTCCGTCTTGACTTATTGATGCCTGCTTTGCCATTCTCCTCTTAAGCGCTCATACTCATTGACGAGCGACCTTTAATCCTCCCAGACTTCATTAAACCGTCATAATGACGCATTAATAAGTGACTTTCAATTTGTTGCAGTGTATCTAATACAACTCCTACCATAATCAGTAATGATGTTCCTCCGTAAAACTGAGCAAACTGTGCGTTAATTCCAGCAATCATTGCAAACGATGGAAGGATTGCGATAATTCCTAGAAAGATAGATCCTGGAAGCGTAATACGTGACATAATGTTGTCAATGTACTCAGCTGTCTTTCTCCCTGGCTTAACACCAGGTATGAAACTTCCACCTCTCTTCATATCCTCAGCCATCTGATTTGGGTTGATGGTAATTGCCGTATAGAAATACGTGAA